>DHYT01000121.1:0-3062 GCA_002415465.1 Desulfobulbaceae bacterium UBA5123 | reverse complement strand
GATTTCCTGATCGAGGAGAGCAGGTAGATCAGCACCTGCCGGTCTTCACCGGACAACGGATCCTGCCGCTCCAGTTTTTCGATCAGATGATACCCGACCACCGCCCGTTTACGCTTCTCGGCGATCCGGTAGCGGTAGAGGAAAAAAACGGTATAGCCGACGATCCCCACGTACCAGGTGGGACGGAACCACTCCGGGCAGAGGTGAACAAAAACGATCAGGATCCGAAAGGCAAAGGCCGACAACAGACCGATACCGAAAAAGAGATTGATCACCAGAGGCGATACGGTTTCCGGCGTCCGACGCATGCGATACCCCCCCGCCTCAGCTATCCAGGTTGACCACAATCCGGCCGCGATGCCGGCCGGCCAGCATCGACTCGATCTGGACGGAGAGGCCGGCAAGACCGACCTCCGTCACCATATCCGCGATGCCGTCGATCCGCCACACCCCCGCCAGCTTGGCCCAGACCCGCTCGCGGGTGGCCATGTCGCACTCGGCGGCCTCGATCCCGACCAGGCTCACCCCCCGCAGAATAAAGGGATAGACCGTGGTTGCCAGCTCCGGCGAGGCGACGTTGCCGCAGCAGGTGACCACCCCGCCATACTTGACCGATTTCAGGGCGGTGGCGAGGATTTCGCCCCCCACCGTATCGACCACCCCGGCCCATTTGCCCTTCAGCAGCGCCAACCCCTTCCTGTCGGTCACCGCCTCCCGGTCCACCACCTCGGCCGCGCCAAGACGCCGCAAAAAATCCGCCTGGTCGCTTTTGCCGCTGGCCGCCACCACCTGAAAGCCGGCCTTGGCGAGAATCGCCACGCTCAGGGAACCAACCCCGCCGGTGGCGCCGGTCACCAGCACCTTGCCGTCTTCCGGCTTGACGCCGTGGCCGATGAGCTTCTCCACCGACAGGGCGGCGGTAAAACCGCCGGTGCCGTACATCATCGCCTCCCGAAGCGACAACCCTTCCGGACAAGACATCACCCAGGCCGCCGGCACGCGGATATACTGGCCGTAGCCTCCCGGCAGGTTCATCCCGAGATTGTAACAGCAGCAAAGCACCTTGTCGCCCGGCCGGAAGCGATCCGAATCGCTGGCCGCCACCTCGCCGGCCGCGTCGATGCCGGGGGTGTGCGGGTAGCGCCGGGTCACCCCCCGGTTGCCGGAGGCGGAGAGCGCATCCTTGTAGTTGAGGGAGGAATACCGCACCCGGATCAACACCTCTCCGGCGGGCAAATCCTCCACCGACCGCTCCAGGACCTCGTGGGCATATCGTTTTTCGGCGGTTTCACTGACCACCAGCGCCTTGAATTTCGTCATTGACCAACCTCACTGCCTTCGTTGAGTGTTACCCTGATCGGCGTGCCGCCTGTTATCGAGGCGGACGCCGCAAACAGCATGGCCACCGGCACATCGGCCGGGGTGAGATCCAGCGCCGCCAACCGCGCCGGCGCCACCCAATCGATCCGGGAGTGGACCACCGGCCGGTAGTCGCCCTGCCGATGGCTGGCCAGATGGGCCAGCAGGAGATACCTGCGCCCGGCCACCGAGAATTCCACCTCGGCGAGCCGCCGCCCGACCTCAACCAAAACCCCGAACTCTTCCTCGATCTCCCGTACCAGGGCGACCGCCGGAGTTTCACCGGCCTCGACCTTGCCGCCGGGAAACTCCCATTTCCCGGCATGAACCCCTGACGACCGCTGGGCGACCAGGATCAGGCCGTCCCGCTCGATAACGGCCGCCGCCACCATCTGCCGCCTCACGCGAAAGCTCTTCGCCGGTCGAGCAAACTGGGCCAGTCGAGACTCGGGAAGACGCGATGCAGGAGATGATCATCCGCGACCAGATCCAGCCTAAGGTCGGTAAAGACGCGTCTGGCAATGGGCGCCACGTCGGACGCCGGCGTCACCGTGTCGTCCCGGCCGATGACCAGATGGGTCGGCACGGCAAGCGAACCGCCCGCATACGGAGCAAAATCCGGAAAATTCAGCGCCGGCGCGAGCAAGACCAACCGCCGGACCCGACCGGGACAGTCGAGGGCAAAAACCGTCGCCAGCAAGCCGCCGAAGCTCGATCCGACCAGGACAAGATCGCCCGCCGCTCCCGCCACCGTGCGCAATCGGGCGAGGCGGGCAGACAAATCGCCCGTGAAATCGGGCCGGAGCATCTCCGGGTATCCGGCGGCGAAAAAGCGTCCCTTGGCGCCGTTGCCGCTGCTTTCGAGACCGTGCAGGAAAATCAGCATCGGCGCAATCCCGTCAGCCGCGGGCCTTGGCCGCCGCCATCGCCCTGGCGAAGCCCGGACCCGAGCGGCGGATGACATCATCCTCGACACAGAACGCCAGCCGGAAGTAGCCAGGCATTCCGAACCCGCGCCCAGGCACGGCGAGAATCTTTTCCTCCTGCAACAGGGCGACAAACTCGACATCATCGGCCAGCGGCGATTTGGGGAAGAGATAGAAGGCCCCCTTGGGCGGGAGGAACTCGTAGCCGGCCGCTGCAAGAATCTCGCAAAAAATCTCGCGCCGGCGGGCATAGATCGCGCAATCCACGGAAACCTCCTGCAGTTCCCCCACCACCCGCTGCATGAGCGCCGGGGCATTGACAAAACCAAGGATCCGGTTGGCCAGGGTCGCGGCCGCAAGCAGCGACTCCCGCTCCTCGCAACCGGGATGCACGGCAAGGTAGCCGATCCGCTCCCCCGGCAACGAGAGATCCTTGGACCAGGAGGAAACGACAACGCTGTTCCGGTACGCCTGGAAGATGCCCGGCACCTCGCAGCCATCGTAGACGATCTTGCGATAGGGCTCATCGGCGATCAGATAGATGACGGAGCCATGCGCGCGGCCGGCCTCCGTCAGCAATCCGCCGAGCGCGGCGAGCTCGGCGGCGGCATATATCTGGCCGGTGGGATTGTTGGGCGAGTTGATGAGAACGGCCTTGGTTTTCGCGGTAATCGCCGCGCGAATCGCGTCGCAGTCCAGCGTAAAATCCGGCCGGGTCGGAGCCGTTTTGAGGCTACCGCCGTGGTTGGACGCATAAAAATTATATTCAACAAAATA
>DHYT01000011.1:9312-14565 GCA_002415465.1 Desulfobulbaceae bacterium UBA5123 | reverse complement strand
GGAACTCTCCGACAGCTTCAAGGCGCTCTCCACCGATATCTTCAAGAACAACAGCCACTCCTTCCTGGAACTTGCCAAGGCGACCATGGGCTCCTTTCAGGAAAAGGCCAAAGGCGAACTGGATCTGCGCCGGCAATCCATCAACGAACTGGTCAAGCCCCTGACCGAATCCCTCAAAAAAGTGGACGAACAACTGCGGCTGGTCGAAAAGGACCGGATCGAGGCATACTCCGGTCTCACCGAACAGGTCAAATCCCTGGCCACCAGCCAGGCGCGGCTGCAGGGCGAGACCAGCAATCTGGTGCGGGCGCTGCGCACCCCCACCGTGCGCGGCCGCTGGGGGGAAATCCAACTGCGCCGGGTGGTGGAGATGGCCGGCATGGTCCAGCACTGCGACTTCATCGAACAGGAGTCCGCCGCCACCGGCCAGGGGCGACTGCGCCCCGACATGCTCATCAAACTGCCCAACGGCAAGCATATCGTCGTCGACTCCAAGGCGGCCCTGCATGCCTACCTTGAGGCGCTGGACACGGAAGACGAGCAGGGCCGCAAGCAATGCATGCAGGCCCACGCCGCCCAGATTCGCACCCACTTGACCCAACTGGCCGGCAAGGCATACTGGGAGCAATTCCAGCCCTCCCCGGAATTCGTGGTCCTCTTCCTTCCCGGCGAGAACTTCTTCAGCGCCGCCCTGGAGCAGGACCCGGAACTGATCGAGTTCGGGGTCAATCAACGGGTAATCCTCGCCACCCCCACCACCCTGATCGCCCTCCTTCGCGCCGTCTCCTACGGCTGGCGGCAGGAGCACATCGCCGAACACGCCCAGGCCATCGGCGATCTGGGCAAGACCCTCTACGAGAGATTGCACACCCTGGCCGGCCACTTCCAGGACATCCGCAAGGGGCTCGACCGGGCCGTGGAGGCATACAACCGCACCGCCGGCTCCCTCGAAAGCCGGGTGCTGGTCACGGCGAGAAAATTCCAGGAACTTGACCCCTCCCTGCAAAAGGAGATCGCTCCGGCCATTCCCATCGACCGCGCCACCCGCTCCTCGGCCATCGACGCCTTGACCGAGCCTGCGACTTCGGCTACAACAGAGCCATAGTCCGGCAAAAACCAATATCCACGGCATTGCCGCTCAACTTCTCCCACAGGGCAGCCTCATGCAGAATATCTTCCGCGACATCACCGCCACCGTCGGCAACACCCCGCTGGTCCGCCTCAACCGCATCACCGAAGGCTGCCAGGCAACCGTGGTCGCCAAGGTCGAATCGTTCAACCCCCTGAGCAGCGTCAAGGACCGCATCGCCCTCAACATGGTCAACGAGGCGGAAAAGGCCGGGCGCATCAAGCAAACCACCACCATCATCGAGCCCACCTCCGGCAACACCGGCATCGGCCTGGCCTTTGTCGCCGCAGCCCGCGGCTACCGCCTGATCCTGACCATGCCGGAAAGCATGAGCATCGAGCGCCGGAAACTGCTGCAACTACTGGGAGCCGAACTGGTGTTGACCCCGGCCGGAGAGGGCATGAAGGGGGCCATCGACAGGGCCGAATCCCTGGCCATGGAGGTCCCCGACAGCATCGTCCTGCAACAGTTCGCCAACCCGGCCAACCCGGCCATCCACCGCACCACCACCGCCGAGGAGATCTGGCGCGACACCAATGGCGCGGTCGACATCGTTGTCGCCGGGGTCGGGACCGGCGGCACCATCACCGGCGTGGCAACAACCCTGAAGGCAAAGAAACCCGGCCTGCAGGCCATTGCCGTGGAGCCCGCCGATTCGCCGGTGCTTTCCGGCGGCAAGCCTGGTCCGCACAAGATCCAGGGCATCGGCGCCGGCTTCATCCCTGCCGTGCTCGACCGCGACCTCCTCGACGAGGTGATCGCGGTCGGCAACGACGAGGCCACCGCCACCGCCCGCCGCCTGGCACGGGAAGAGGGCATCCTGGCCGGCATCTCCTCCGGTGCCGCCCTCAGCGCCGCCCTCACCATCGCCCGCCGCGCCGAAAACCGCGGCAAGCTCGTGGTGGTGATCCTGCCCGACACCGGCGAACGGTACCTGAGTACCGCCCTGACCGAAGAAGCGTGACCAGCACCCAAACGAGCTCACTGACGGCGGCCGCCCGCCACTTTTAACGAAAAAATCAAGTTTTGCTTGCCTGCCGGGGAGCATTCACATATATTCGTGAAAAATTTTATCATACAGTAGCGACAGAGCAGACGCCTGCCGATGCACCGCACCACGCAACCGCCCCGGATTGAAACGGTGCGGAGTCCGGCAGCGCCGCTCTTCAAAACCTTTAGCCAGATCTAACCACGTAGCAAGGAGATCCCCAGAATGAAATTAGGTATCAACGGCCTCGGACGCATCGGCAAACTGTCCCTCTGGCACCATGTGTCACGGAAGCATTTTTCCGGCCTGGTGATCAACCTCGGCCGGCAGGTGGGCCGAGGCCTTGAAGATGTCGCCGCCTCCATCGAGCGCGACAGCACCTACGGCAGGCTCGGCAGCTACCTGCACGGCCACAAGGGCGGCCGGGTCATTGAGAATCTCAACGAGGCTGACGGCACCATGATCGTCAACGGCGTGCCGGTGACCATCCTGCGCGAGGCGCGCAACCCCAAGGACATCAAGTGGAAGGAAAACGATATCCGACTGGTGGTTGACACCACCGGCGTCTTCAACGACCCCACCGCCGACGCCGATGCGCCGCGTGGCGCCATGCGCGGCCATCTGCAGGCCGGCGCCGAAAAGGCGATCCTCTCCGCGCCCTTCAAGATCAAGGACAAGGGCTTGAGCATGCCTGACGACGCGGTCACCACGGTCATGGGCATCAACGACACCGACTTCAACCCCTCGAAGCACTCGTTGATCTCGGCCGCCTCCTGCACCACCACCTGTCTCTCCTATATGATCAAACCGCTCATCGATCATTTCGGGGCCGACAAGATCCTCTCCGCATCCATGGTCACGGTTCATGCCGCCACCGGCAGCCAGCAGGTTCTCGACCGGCTGCCCAACGCCGGCGCCACCGACCTGCGCAAGAACCGCTCGATCCTCAACAACATCATCCTCACCACCACCGGCGCCGCCCGCGCCCTGGCGCTGGTCATCCCGGAGATGAAGAGCATCGGCTTCATGGCGGAATCGGTGCGCATCCCCACCTCCACCGGTTCGCTGATCATCCTGGTCCTGAACCTGCAGGACAACCTTGACAACCCGATCAAACGCAACCTGATCAACTCGATCTTCCGGGATTACGCGGCCGGCTCCCCCTACCTTGAGTACACCGAGGACCAGAACGTATCCTGCGACATCATCGGCACCCCGGCCGCGGCCGCGATCATCGAGGGTACCGAAACCCACACCCGCACCGCCGCCATCAACGTCAACCTGGAACACCTGAACTGCAACGGCGGCCCCGCCTCGGTACAGGTTCCGGTAACCCAGACCGTCATCTACGGCTGGTACGACAACGAGCTGGGCAGCTACACCAACATGCTCGGCGACCGTACCGTTTCCATCGCCGAACAGATGGTGTGAGCCACTCTTCCCAATTTTCCATCTCCGCCATGACCGCGGCCGATCTGGCCGCGGTCATGGCCATTGAACGCCAAAACCCCGGCCCCTGGAATACAAGCCAGCTTGCCGACGAGCTCGGGCAGTCCTTGAGTTGGCAGTGGATCGCCCGCTCTTCCGATTCCGAACGGGTTCTCGGCTACATCATCGGTCGCACCGTCGCCGACGAAGCGGAGATCCTCCGCCTGGCGGTGGACGCGAAACACCGGCGGTGCGGGGTGGCGCAACACCTGCTCCAGCACACCTTTACCGAATTGCGCCGGAACGGAACCCTCACCTGTTTTCTGGAGTTGCGGGTCGGCAACATCGGCGCCCGCCGCCTCTACGAAAAAAACGGCTTCCAATCCATCGGCATCAGGTATAATTATTATCAATCGCCTGACGAAGACGCCTTCGTCATGACCAAATCGTTGCAGGAATAAGGAGCCTCGCCGTGAAGAACATCAAAGATCTTGACATCAAGGGCAAAACACTTTTGATCCGGGTGGACTTCAACGTTCCCCTGGACGACCAGGGCAATATCACCGAGGACACCCGCATCCGCGGGGTGTTGCCGACCATCAATCACGCCTTGGACGAAAACGCCAAGATCGTCATCTGCTCGCATCTCGGTCGCCCCAAGGGCGAGCGGCAGGCCAAATTCAGCATGGCCCCGGCCGCGAAACGGCTCTCCCGCCTGATCGGCAAGGAGGTCAAGCTCGCTCCCGACTGCATCGGCCCCGAGACCAAGGCGATGGTCGACGCCATGCAGGCCGGCGATGTCCTGCTCCTCGAAAACCTGCGCTTCTACAAGGAAGAGCAGGAAAACGACGAGGGCTTCAGCCGTAAACTCGCCGAGATGGGCGAGATCTACATCAACGACGCCTTTGCCGTCGCCCACCGCGCCCATGCCTCGGTGGTCGGGGTCACCAAGTTCTTCGACCAGTGCGCGGCAGGTTTCCTGCTGCAGAAGGAGATGGATTATTTCAACCGCTCGGTTGGCAACCCCAGCCGGCCGCTGGTCGCCATCGTCGGCGGCGCCAAGGTGTCGAGCAAGCTCGGCGCCCTCAAGAACCTGATGGACCGGGTGGACAAGATGATCATCGGCGGCGCCATGGCCAACACCTTCATGAAGGCGATGGGCTATGAGGTCGGCCAGTCCAAGGTGGAAGACGATCTGCTCGACACCGCCGCCGATTTGATGAAAAAGGCCAAGCAACAGGGGGTTAAGCTGTATCTGCCGGTGGACTGCATCGTCGCCGACTCCTTCGACGCCAGGGCCGAAAGCACCCGAACCACCGCCCAGGAGGTGCCCAAAAACCGGATGATCCTCGATATCGGCCCGGCCACCACCATGCTCTTCTCGGAGGCGCTGGAGAGCGCCCGGACCATCATCTGGAACGGCCCGATGGGCGCCTTCGAGATGGACGCCTTTTCGCGCGGCACCATGGCCATGGTCCACAGCGTCGCCGCCTCCCACGCCCTGACCATCATCGGCGGCGGCGACACCGACGTCGCGGTCCACAAGGCGGGCGAGGCAGAAAACATCTCCTATATGTCCACCGGCGGCGGCGCCTTCCTGATGCTGATGGAAGGCAAGGAGCTGCCCGGCGTCGCCGCCCTGAACGCCAAAAACGCCTAAGGAGGCCCCATGCAACGCACCCCGCTCATCGCCGGCAACTGGAAGATG
>DHYT01000011.1:9002-9198 GCA_002415465.1 Desulfobulbaceae bacterium UBA5123 | reverse complement strand
AAAAGGGGCCTTTACCGGCGAGATCGCGCCGGCCATGCTCCTGGATGTGGGCTGCACCATGGTGATCATCGGCCATTCGGAGCGGCGGCATATCTTCGGCGAGACCGACGCCATGATCAACAAGCGGGTTGCCGGCGCCCAGGCGGCCGGGCTCATCCCCATCCTCTGCATCGGCGAAACCCTCGCCGAACGGGAG
>DHYT01000011.1:359-8887 GCA_002415465.1 Desulfobulbaceae bacterium UBA5123 | reverse complement strand
TCTGGGCCATCGGCACCGGCAAAACGGCCAGCAAGGAACAGGCCCAGGAGGTACACGCCTTTGTCCGCAATCTCCTGGCCGAAATCTACGAGAAAAACATTGCCGCCCAAATCAGAATATTGTATGGTGGCTCCGTTAATTCCGACAACGTTGACGCCTTGATGAAACAGGTGGACGTAGACGGAGCCTTGGTCGGCGGCGCGGCACTCAAAGCGGAAACATTTGCCAGAATCATCCGCTACCAGATATAACAACCGCTGACCGGATGAAAAGATGACTACAATCGTTATAACCATACATATCATCGTCTGCCTATCAATGGTGATGCTGGTACTTCTACAGCACGGCAAGGGCGCGGACATGGGGGCCACCTTCGGCGGCTCCAGCCAGACGGTGTTCGGCTCCGACGGACCGGTGCCGCTGTTGAACAAGATCACCACCGCCGCAGCCATCATCTTCATGGTTACCTCGGTGATCCTGGCCTACCATTCGGCGCACTCCACCAGCAGTTCGGTGATGCAGTCGGTATCGCCTGCGGCCGTGGAGCAGAAGGTGGCGCCGAAGGCAACCGAGCCGGTGGCGGTGCCGACGGAGAAAGGGGCGGCAACCTTCCCGGTGGAAGACGCCAAACCGAGGACAGAGTAAAAAGCACAACAAGCAACACGCCGAAGTGGTGGAACTGGTAGACACACTATCTTGAGGGGGTAGCGGGCTACGCCCGTGCGAGTTCGATTCTCGCCTTCGGCACCATCATACTTAAAAAGGCTGCAATCGAAACGATTGCAGCCTTTTTTTATTGGCGATACAACCCCTTGCTTTATGCCGCCGTCCTTGCTACATTGCCAATCCCCGCGACAATCCGGCGCCTGCCCGCCACCCAAGGGTTGCGCGGCTTCCCTTCCGAACCCCGGCACGGGGGTTCGTTTTTTTTAATCCCCTCATGACCGCCCCTGCCCACACACAGGCGCGTTGAGCGAACTCGCCGACACCCGGCGACCTCACCGGCCGTAAACAAAAAAGACCGGCACGCCTCTCTAGCCGAGACATGCCGGTCTTCACAACCACCAAAACGCCCAGTCGGGCGTGGATTTTACGAGGACTGCCGCTGCGATTCGGCGCTGACGCCGATCTTGCCGTATTTGCTGACGCTGCACTCGTTTTTGCCGAGGTCCATGATGTCGGCCTCTTCGGGGGTCGGCTTCACCCAGCCGCCGTTCACCCGCCGGATTTCGGTATAGATCCCCGGCTGCTGCCGCATATTGTCGCGGACAAACTCCTTGAACTGCAACTCGTTGGCAACCTGATAGGCGTCGACCCGTTTTTTCAGCACCCCAAGCTTCTCGGCAAAGAGGAACTTCTCGTTGGCCTCGCTCCACTCCACGTAGTGGCCCGGCAGAACCACCAGATCATCCTTGAGATCACGCATGGTGACAAAGAGGGTCAGGTACAGAACCCGTGACCACTCCTCCCACTTGCCGCCCAGATCGGGCCGCCCTGCCGACTTGATGAAGAGGGTGTCGCCGCTGACGAGATACTTGCCGTCCACCACGAAACTGGTCGACCCCATGGTATGCCCGGGGGTGTGGAGCGCCTTGACCTTCACCGACCCGCAGGTATAGGTGGCGCCGTCCTTCACCGCCTCGTAATCGAAATCAGCCCCTTCAAAGTCATACCGGTTGGCGATGATCGTGCAGCCGGTCGCCTCTTTCAACAACTGACAGCCGGAGATATAATCGGCCTGCCGGTGGGTCTCGAAGGTGCGCACTATCTTGGCGCCCTTGGCCTTCGCGAGCTTGGCATAGACCCCCACGTTCCGGGAGGGATCAAAGACCATCGCCTCACCGCCGGCGATCAGCAGATAGCTGCAGGAGGCCTTGCCGGGCCGGATACACTGGTACAATTCGTATTTGCCGGTGGCATTCACCTGCAACGGAATCAGGGCGTTGCCCCAGCCGACGATGCCTTCCTTGAGGTAGCCTACATCCTTGATACCGCCCAGCATGAGCTGTTCGGCCACATACTTTGCCGACCCCTCCTTGGAACACACCACCCGCACCTTCTGCCCCTTGGGAATCATGGCGATGCTGGCGGCCACGTCCTCAATGAAGTTGTAATAGGGGATGTTGATGTAGGGGCAGAGATGCGGACCTTCCACCGACCAGTTGGCAAACTCCTTTTCGTTGCGGACATCCAACAGGACAAAGTCCGGCTTACCGCACAACCATTTGAATAATTCATCCGCCGTGTAGATAAAGGGCTTTGCCATTGGTCACCTCGTGTCTTGGGCATTGTTTAGAGAACTGCTTAGCAAAAACTAAAGAATATTATTATATACTTGCGACCACAAGAGCAATAAAAAACCTCGCCCCCTGTAAAATAGATGGAGTTTGTCGCCCTTTTATTGCTTGGCTGCAACACCGGCGTCAGCGTCCACCAGCAGGGCCGCCAGCGTTGTATCCAACAGAGCCTTGATCTCGTAGGCATGAACGGTCACATAGAAAGGTGAATCGCTGACCTTGGCGATAACCTCTTCCTTTTTGGCGTCGCCCATCGCAACCGCAAGACGGACCACGCTGCCGGCGGCGAGACCAAGGGTAAGTTCCGCCATCGGCTTGTCGAGCCCGAACTCGCCGTCGCTGTGATCGCGGCCCAGATAGGTACCGAGCTGCACCAGACACGCCTTGTTCAGAAAGTTGTTGAGCGCCTCGTCGGCCAACCTTTTCCCCTCCGGCACGCCGGCCGCCTGCCACCTGTTACCCCCATCCCGGGAAAGCTCGATCCGGCCGTGGCCGTTACTAAGGGTGAGAGACTTGAGATCGGCGGGGTTCACATTCACATAATTGGTATCCCACCACTCATCCGGGACGGCCGAAACCTCCCAATCCGACAGATCCTTTACCAGATAAACGTTGTCCGCATCAGCCGCGCGAACATGGATGGTCTTATAGTTGGGTGAGGTGCCCAGCAACAGTTCCCTGCTCTTGCCGTCGGCCATGGTCAGGGTAAGCTTGCGCAGATAGCCATCCTTGGCCACCTTCAGCCGGCCGTGACTTGCATCGGTGCGGGCCACCAAGCGCGACGAGTTAAGCGCCAGCAGCTTTTTCACCAGCGCCTCGACCTTTTTCGCCTCGGCGGGATAGGTCGGCTCGGTGCTGATCCGCCAGCCCTTGCCCTCTTTCTTGAGCGAGAGGGACTGCTTGCCGTCCGTGATCGCAACCCCCGCCACCTGGTCGGCGGTGACCCCCTTGAAGAATTGCACCGCCGGCGGCCCGCCGGTCCGGTCCGGACGATACATGTAGGCGATCAACGCCACCTGCGCCACCAGCAACAACGCGAGAATCCTATTTGCTCTGCTCATCATTCACTCTCTCTGCCAAGACTTTCATCTTGATGATCGGCCTGCCCGCCGCACCGCCGGCGTTGGCAAGGTGAGGCCCAAGGCGGCAACCGCCATCCGCCACGGCCTTCTTCTGCCGCGATCAGCTTTCAAGCGGCGCCAAGGGCATGGGCGCCTCCCGCCGACGACGCCGACCGGCGTAGATACTCACCGCCAGCAGGGCGAGCAGGGCCAGCCCGTAATTCAGCCACTCCCAGAAGGTTTGCGCCTGCCGCCCCATGGGCGCAAGCAACCGCGCATGCTGTCCCCGCGAGCGGATGGCGAGCAGGTCGTCGTCCGCCACCACCCAGTCAACGATATTCTGCAAAAATTCAAGGCTGTTGAGATACCGGTCCTGACCCACGGAACGGGAGATGGCAAAGACCGTGTCGTTGACGAAGTCGGCCGACCCCACCACCACCAGCTTGGCCGACTGCGGCGACTGCTTGAGCAGCGGCTCCGGCAACACCCTTGCCGCGGCCTGATCCGGTTTTTCCGGCGCGGCCGCTTCTCCGCCCTCGGCCGGGATCACCTCTTCTTCCTTCACCTGCCGCGGATCGGGCTTGTCGGCATAAAAACTTGTAAACCCGCCCTGTACCGACACCGCCAGCACATGGCTCTCCCGGTCTTTACCCTGGGCGAACCCTTGTTGTGGGAACCTGACAAAATCCGGCTGGATGTCCGTTGACTCGTGCAGCCACGAATCCGGGCTTGAGCGCAACAGGGTCGTCACCGTGCGCCCCTTGTTCTTGTCCGGATCAACGGTGAGCGGCGACACCCAGTTCATGGTCACCGCCGGCAGATTGCTCACCACCGGGCTTTCCTCGTCCATGCCGTCGTCACGCACATCGACAAAGAAGGGGTAGGAAATCTGCTGGATCTCCTGCACCGTAAACCCGCCCAGATCGCGATTCACCGGCACCGGGAACGGCTCGTTGCGACTGTCCATGACCATGGCATGGTCCACCGCGACCCCGTAATGGGCAAGCAGTTTTTCGATGCCGCCGGAAATCTCCTTCACCTGCAGGGCCTGGGAGGACTGATTGAGATCGAGGCTGTAGCAGCCGGCCAGCGCCACCACCGCACCGCCGCGCATCAGAAACTGATCCACCGCCAATCGCTCCTTGTCGGTAAAACCCTGGGGCGAGGCCAGCAGCAGCACGTCGATATCGCCGGCCACATGCCCGTCGGCAAGATCGGCGTTCACCACGTTGTAGCTTTCCGCCAGCACCTGCCTGAGCGACTGATACTGATCCTGCGGGGCCTGACGCATCCGTGCCAGTTCGGCCGGCATGGCGGAAGGCGCCCAGAAGGCGACGGTTTTCATGAACCCGGTGCCGTGCCGCTTGAGAACGGCCTCCACCTCGCGCCGCAGATCCGCCTCGCTCATGTCGCCGCGCAGGCGAAGATGATCGATCTGGGCGCCAACCTTCAACAGCAGGTGGAGATAAAAGGATTTTTCGGCCAGGAAGGAGAGCGCCAGCGGCTCAACCCCGTACTGCTCCCGCACCGCCTGCCGGTCCGGGTTGGCGGCGCGGTCGGGGTCAATCTCCTGATATCGCAGCTTGCCGCCGGACTCTTTCGCCAGCGCCCCGGCCACGGTACGGATCCGGCCGGGCAGTTCGGCAAAGGCCTCGGGCAGTTCCTCCCCGGAAACCACCGCCACCAGATCCACGGGTTCCTTGATGGTGGCGAAAACCGCATCCAGGCTCTGAAAGCCGTACACCACCTTCTTGATCGACTTGGTGATGTCGTACTCCAGGTTGCGCAAGCCCACCTCGAGCTGGCCGTCCGTGCGATTCCGCACCTCGATGAGGTCGTTGTAGCTCAGCGTGACATACTGGTCGCCGTACTTGATCAGGAGATGAAAATAGGAGTTGACCACGCTCGCCTCGTAGCGGCCCGCCACCTGAAACGGCACCGGCTTGATGCCGTACATCTGATTGGCCTCCGACTCCAGCTCCTCGTCATACTTGGGATCGACAAAGGAGATATCCACCTTGCCGCCGGCCGCGACCTTGTATTCCGCCAGGAGATCGCGGATGCGCGGGATGAGCGGGGCGAGCAGGGGATGGGTCTTTTCGCTGAAATAGCCGCGGATGAGCAGCGGCTCGTCGAGGCTCGCGAGCAGATCGCGGGTCACCGGCGCGATCGAATACTCATGCCCCTCGGTGAGATCGAGGCGCATGGCGTGGTTGTTGTTGAGCCAGAGATTGACGGCAAGAAGGTTCGCCGCCAGCAGCACGGTGGCCAGCACCATGTTGCGGCGATAGCGGACGGTGTGGGGACCGCTGCTCCACCGCTTCCGGTCAAGGGAGACGGTGTTCAGGGTGAGGAAGAACCCGGCCAGGGTCAGATAGTAGACCACGTCGCGAAGGTCGATCACCCCGCGCTCGATGCTGGCAAAGCGGCTGCCGATGCCGACCGCGCGCAGAACCTCACCCGCGTTGCTGCCGAAAAAGACGGTGATGCCGTCGGAGCCGACCAGATAGAGCAGGCCGGAGAGCAGGACGGAAAGGATCAGGGCAACGATCTGGTTGTCGGTGCGGGAGGAGACATAGAGGCCGATGGCGATATAGGCCGAGGCCATCAGCATCGCCCCCACGTAGCCGCCCACCACCGGCCCCCAATCCAGGGCGCCCATGCAAGCGACGGTGACGGGCAGGCCGCCGGTGAGGGCGAGGGCGATGGCGACCAGGGCGAGCACGGCCAGGAACTTGCCCAACACCAGCCGCGACAGCTTCACCGGCATGGTGAGGAGCACCTCCAGGGTGCCCATCTTCTGCTCCTCGCTCCACTGCCGCATGGTGAGGGCGGAAACGAGAAAGATCAAAAGCAGCGGCATCCAGCGGAACAGCGGCCGGATATCGGCGATGTTCCGCGCGAAAAAGGTTTCAACCCAGAAAAAGGAGAAGAGGGCCGAGAGCAGGAAGACGCCGATGAAGATGGCGGCCATGGGGGAGCCGAAATAGGCCTTCAACTCCTTTTTGGCCAGGGAAAGCATGGGACTCATTGCACACCTCCAGGAACCTGATTGGCCACCGCCAGGTCGTTGAACACCGCCTCCAGGGTCCGGACCTCGGGCCGCAGTTCGTGCAGCAGCCAGCCGTTGTCGCGGGCCAGACAATAGATCTCCGGGCAGAGATCCCGGTCGGTGGCGCCATGCACCCGGATTTGCACCCGATCGCCGTGATGCGCGACCACCGCCACGTTCCGCGCCCCAGGTATCGCCGCCAGCGCGGCCAGGGCCATCTCGTCTTCGACGCCGGCCACGGTGACCACCGCGTCGGCGGTGGCGGCTAGCTCGGAGAGCTTGGCATCGGCCTTGACCGCGCCGGCCATGAGAATAATCGCGCGGTCGCAGGTGGCCTCCACCTCGGAAAGGATGTGGGTGGAAATCAGCACCGTGGCATGGCGGGCGAGTTTGCGGATCAGGTGGCGCACCTCGATGATCTGGGTGGGATCGAGGCCGTTGGTGGGCTCGTCGAGGATCAACAGCTTCGGCTTGTGCAGAATGGCCTGGGCCAGCCCCACCCGCTGCCGGTAGCCCTTGCTCAGGGTGCCGATCAGCCGGGTCAGCCGGTCTTCAAGACCCACGGCGTGGATAGCGTCGGACATGGCCCGCTGCCGCTCCGCGTGCGGAATCTCCCGCAGGTCGGCAACCATCTTCAGGTATCCCTGCACCGAGAGTTCCGGATAGAGCGGGGCGTTCTCGGGCAGATACCCGATATCCCGCTGCACCGCCTGGGTGTTCTCCAGCACCTCGAGCCCGTTGATCCTGGCGCTGCCGCCCGAAGGCTGCAGGTAGCCGGTGAGGATCTTCATCAGGGTGGTCTTGCCGGCGCCGTTGGGGCCGAGCAGACCGATGATCTCGCCGGACCGCACCGAAAAGGAGACGTCGCGCAACGCCTCCACCTCGCCGTAACTCTTACACAATTCCGCTACTTCAATCATACCGACCGCCGCTTGCTTGTTGAGGGAAAACAAAAAAATTCCGGCCCTGGGCGACATGCCGCGGCGGCCGGAATCCGCCGGGCATCACTCTCTTTGCTCGACGGGAAGGTATTTGTCAACAGACGTCTGGTGGCACCGACAAGGGGTGACGACGGGTCAGGCGCGCCGTCACCGCCTTATCCTGCCGGAACGGCAACTACGACCGCACCAGGCGGGCCAGGATCTCGTAGGAACGCTTGACCATGGAGCGGGGCTCCACCATCAGGCCGGCCTGGATCATGGCGTTGTCGTATATCTGTTCGACAACCGACCGGGCAAAAGGTTCATCCTTTTCTTTCAGTTCCGCCAACCCCTTGAGCAGCGGATGCCGGCTGTTGATTTCCAAATTCTTGGCGCCGAACTGCTGCATGCCCTGCTGGCCGGAAGAACGCATCAGCCGCTCCATGCTGCTGGTCAGGAAGCCGTCGGGATTGACGATGATCGCCGGGCTGTCGTCCAACCGCTTCGACTCCAGCACCTCCTTGACCCGGTCGCCCAGCACCTCTTGCATCCAGGCGGTGAGCCCGGCGGTTGCCGCCTTCTCGGCCTCGTCCACCGCCGTTTTCTCGTCCTTGCCTTCCTCTTCCGTGTCGCCGGGCAGCTTGAGATCGCCCCGGTCGGCGGAAACCAGCTGCTTTTCGTCAAAGACGGCGAGATGGCTGAAGACGAAGTCGTCGATGGGGTCCAGGGTGTAGATGATCTCGAGATCGCGCTTGCGGAAGGCCTCGATATAGGGGCCGGCCTCGATGGCCTCGCGGCTGGGGCCGCTGATATAATAGATCTCCTTCTGCCCCTCGCCCATCCGCGCGACGTATTCGGCCAGGGAGACGAGCTTGCCCGGCTCGCTCTTGGAGGATTCGAAACGGAGCAGCTTGCCCAGCGCCTCGCGGTGCAGAAAATCGGAGACCACCCCCTCCTTGAGGAAGAAGCCGAACTCGCCCCAGAACTTTTCGTAGGTGTCGGGCTCGTCCTTGGCCACCTCGCCCAGATGCTTGAGGAACCGGGAGGTGACGACCTTGTTGATCTTGGCGACCAGGGCGTTGTCCTGCAACGCCTGCCGCGAGATATTGAGCGGCAGGTCCTCGCTGTCGATGACCCCCTTCAGAAAACGGAGCCACTCGGGGAGGATGGTCTTGGAGTGCTGGTCGATGAGCACCCG
>DHYT01000011.1:0-350 GCA_002415465.1 Desulfobulbaceae bacterium UBA5123 | reverse complement strand
AGAACTCGGCGTACTCCTCGTCCTTGATCTCGCCCTTGCTCCTCGCCCAGAGCGCCTGCACGGTGTTGACCGCCTCGCCCGCCACCATGATGGGGAAGGAGACAAAGCTCGAATAGCGCTTGATGATGCTCTTGATCCGGGTGTGATTGGCAAACTCGTGGGCATCGTCCTTCAGGTGGATGATGATCCTGGTGCCGCGACGAATGCCGGGGCAGGCGGAGATGGTGAAGCTGCCGGCGCCGTCCGATTCCCACTGATGGCCGGTGTCTTCGGGCCGGTAGGAGCGGGATTGCACGGTCACCTTGTCGCCGACCATGAAGGCGGCGTAGAAACCGACCCCGAACTGGCCG
>DHYT01000104.1:48483-48707 GCA_002415465.1 Desulfobulbaceae bacterium UBA5123 | reverse complement strand
CCGTAGTTCTTGGCCGACAGGCCAAGCTTCGGCTTGATGGTGCAGCCGAGCAGCGCACGGCCGTACTTGTTCAACTTGTCGCGCTCGACCTGGATGCCGTTCGGCGGACCGCCGCAGGTCTTAACGTAGGCGACCGGGAAGCGCACGTCCTCGAGACGCAGGGCGCGGATGGCCTTGAAGCCGAACACGTTGCCGACCAGCGAGGTGAACACGTTCACCACCGA
>DHYT01000104.1:13330-48424 GCA_002415465.1 Desulfobulbaceae bacterium UBA5123 | reverse complement strand
CCAGGTACCGGTGGACGACTCGGCTGCCACTGCGGCGGCGGCCTCTTCGCGCGGAACGCCAGCCTGCGGGGTGATCTTGAAGCAGGCCAGAATATCGGTATCGAGAACCTTGTAGTCCGGTTCCCAGTAAGTCTCACGGTATTCCTTAACACCGGCTTTGTAGCTCTTTACGTTCGTCTTGGCGCTCATGCGGCCTCCTCGTTGAAATTCAGTTTCGGCTCGATTGCCCCATAAAATGCTGCATCTTTGCTGCCCTACCGGCGGCAACCGTCCCGGTAATGGGCGCACACCTTACCCGTGAATAACCATAAATGACACTCACATTTTGTAATAGTTATAATAAGCATATATTTATCGTCATCCCGATGGGGGGCTTACTTTGCACCTGACCCTGCGCCAGCTCAAGGTATTCGAGTCGGTGGCCCGCAACCTGAACTACACGCGCGCGGCCGAGGAACTGCACCTCACCCAACCGGCTGTTTCCATGCAGATTAAGCAACTGGAACAAGGCCTGGCCGTGCCACTGTTCGAACAGCTCGGCAAGCGCATCCACCTGACCGACGCCGGACAGGAAGTCCTTGGCTACGCGCGCAGCATTACTCAACAGCTCGATGAACTCGAGGCCGTTCTGAATCGGATCAAGGGGGTCGGCGGCGGACGACTGCGGATCTCGGTTGCTACCACTGCCAACTACTTTATTCCCGCTCTGCTGGGCACCTTCTCGCGCCGCTACCCGGACGTAATCGTAACTTTGGATGTAACCAACCGCGAGACCCTGCTCCGACAGCTGAATGAGAACACCGTCGATCTCGTGATCATGGGTCAGCCGCCGGCGGAGGCTGATGTCGACGCGCAGGCGTTTCTGGACAATCCGCTTGTCGTGGTAGCGCCGCCCAACCATCCGCTCGCCCGCGAGCACGCGATTCCGCTGTCACGACTGCAGGAAGAGACTTTTCTGGTTCGCGAGAGCGGGTCCGGGACACGCATCGCCATGGAACGCTTCTTCAGCAACCGCCACATGCGGCTCAACACCGGCATGGAGGTCGGCTCCAACGAGGCCATCAAACAGTCGGTGCAGGCGGGGTTGGGGCTGGGCCTGCTGTCGCGGGCAACGATCGATCAGGAACTCGAACTTGCCCGCCTGGCGGTGCTCGATGTCTCGGAGTTCCCGATCATGCGCCACTGGTATGTGGTGCATCGCAAGGGCAAGCGCCTTTCCGCCCCGGCGCAGGCATTTCGTCATTTTGTTCTGAACGAAGCGAAAACGTTGCTTGCCGGAACGACCGATACTCCGCCGCAACAATCCCCGACACGCCGAAAACGTCACTCTCGCTGACTGGCAAGAAACCGACTCGAAGCCAGGAGCGGAATGCAAAAAAATGCGGCCGACAATTGTCGGCCCCAAGCTCTCCCCTTCAGATTGTACTTGCGGTTTCCGAGACCATACCGTCCCCGGTTGCTCGGCAATTGCCGCCGGATCCGTTCATAACGTCAACTATCTCTTTTTCTCGACCAGGACCTGCTGACATTCATTCAGGCCAATATTCTCGAACGTGTGCGATGCCACTGGTGGGTTAATCCGGGCGGCGCCCGTCTTGTTGTTGACCTCACGCACCTTGCCATCCGCAGTGGTGATACGCGCATGGCAGTCCTTGATGGTGTAAACCGCCGCCGTCGGATGTGAATGACTGACATCCTTCTTTCCGGGGGCCCACGTCGCGAGCACAACCCGCATGTCGTCGTTCTCGGCCAGAACCTTGTAGACGTCGGGACTGGCGTTGAATGACGCCGGCACGTCACCGGCATGACCAACGAGCGGCGCATTCATGAGCGCGATGCCGCACGTGGCGCCGATCGCGGCGACAAGGTTGAAGGGCAACTGTCTTTTCATTGGAAGTCTCCATCGTTCCTATCGGTTGCGCTCCTCGCTTGGTGATCGGACGGGAACGGAGCACGAAGATCCCGTCCTGCCGATCGGCTGATCGGCAGACTCTACGAGCGCGACAAGCAATTGCCTGATATCGCGTGACAAGCGCTCCGCTTCCGCGACGGCCTCCCCGATCGTCGCGTGATTGCGCTGTGCGTGTTCCTCCCCGGCACGGAGACAGGCGTCGATCGCCCCGGCGTAGGTACATGACTCCTGTACAAGGGAATTCAACGACAGAGGATCGGCGATGCGTCCCGCTAACGCGGGAGAGAGCGAGACCAGAAGCTGGTCGAAACTTGCCATTACTTGGGGGTCCGGATCCACGGCGCGCGCGTACGCGATCATTGCTTGCCCGATCGTCACCAGCCCGACTACCGCCGCCTTCTCAGCTCCGGCCAGCAGCGCGAGGCGTTGAATCAATCGCTGGCTTTGCGCGATCAGGAGCGTCACGAGCGCATCGCGCTGCATGAGCGCCGCGGACAACCGGCATTCCTCTCCCCGGCCCACCTCTTCAATTGCCGCTTCATTCTGGCGTGGCTTGACGGTGCTGCTGCCCGGGACCTGCGTTTCATCGGGACGGTCCATTGTCGTTTCCGTCAAGGACCGTTATTCGACGCACTCAGCGACGGCGTGGAGCCGGTAACGCAGTTCGACACTTCCGCCACCGTGCTCGCCACTGGTGCGGCCGCGAGCGCATTCAAAGTGGAGCGATAAATGGAGTCCGCCGGAAACAGACCCGCCGCATGGGCAACGTAGCCGCGCGCTTCCTCGCGACAGCACTCCGTTGCGGCGAGTGCCTGGCCTAACTGAAACGCCAGCTCGGCCTCGAGCGCGTGGTCATTGGGGCCAGCCGGCAGCGCATCGATTTGGCGGACACCCCTGCCGTCCGGTTCGTAGTAGGCGAAATAGCGCATTGCCACGGGCTGGCGGGCACTGGCACCTTCGAATACGCTGCACGGCAATGGCCTGTCGTGCTCTTCCCGACATACGCCCGTTCCGCGATAGACCGCGCTCCGGGGCACACCTGTCGGGCGCGCCAGATCGCATCCGCGCTTACCGACGTCGATAACAGTCTCGGCGGCCGATGATGCCTCACCTGGCCTGGATGCGGCGGGCAATCGACGCACGGATACGGGCACCACACCGCCTTGAAACTCGATCTTGAATACATGGTTACCGGCGCCATAGTTGCGGCAGGCCGTGAGTTCAACCGGACTTGCGCCGGCGGCGCGGCACAGGCGCAATTCGCCAAGGGGCGCGGCATCGGCCGGCAAGATCGCGGGGCAATCGTTGATGCCAGCCTTTGCTGCCGGTAACGATGCCAGCAATGCGAACAACACAAACACCTGCCTTCCAACGACGCTTGATATCCGGTTGCTCATTGCTCGCTCCTCCGCATCACAGTCACTCTGTGCCGGCATCCGCCTGACCACAGTTGGATGCCTTGCTGCTCTCCTGCCATGTATTCTTGGTCGCAACGGGCCGCCTGAAAATCAGACTGAGGCGCTACGACTTAGGTCTTAGGCGCGCTCGGGCAATGCCCGAGTGATTTCCTTTTCTGGGAGCTTGTGACGTCCCGGCAAAACGGCTTCAATAGTTGAAACAAGAAGTTCCAGTCCGAAAACATAGGGAGGAGCCGTGAAAATTCTGGTCGCCGACGATCACGCCCTGATTCGCGAGGCGTTCCGGCACTTGCTGAACGGGCTGGTAGGCGGTGCGACCGTGCTTGAAGCGGGGGACTGCGAAAGTGCCTGCCAACTCATCGAGCAGCACCCTGACCTCGATCTCGTGCTGCTCGACTTGCGGTTGCCCGCCATGGGTGGAATGGCAATGCTGGAGGCACTGCGCGCCAATCATCCGACGTTACCGGTCGTCGTGGTTTCTGCGCTGGAGGATCCCGGCACGGTTCGCTCCGCCATCGCGCGCGGCGCGATGGGTTACATTCCCAAGTCCTCTTCGAACGAAGTGATGCTCAATGCGCTGCGATTAGTGCTATCCGGCGGGCGCTACCTTCCGCCGGAAATCCTGACGGGCCCCGGCGACGCGACGCCACCGCCGAGTTCGATGGACCAGGTACATTTAACGGAGCGCCAGAAGGAGGTGCTCGCGCTGATGGCGCAGGGCAAGTCCAACAAACTTATATGCCGCGAGTTGGGTCTCGCGGAGGCGACTGTAAAAATCCACGTTACCGCCATCCTGCGGGCGCTCAAGGTGACGAGCCGCGCGCAGGCGATCGTGGCCGTCAACCAGCTTGGCCTGATGCCCGCCCAGGTTGCTCCGGGGGCACCACCCAAGCCCTGACCGACCGTTGCGTAGTAAGGTGCTCGAGCAAGGCACGCAGGCGCGCCGGCTGTACGGGTTTGTGCAACAGCGGAATGCCACTTTCCTTTGCCTCGCGCAATCGTTCCGGCGCGGTATCGCCGGTGATCAGTGCCGCCGGCAAGCCCTCCCCGAGGCGCTCGCGAAGTTTCTGAATGACGTCGCTGCCGATTTCGCCCTTCGGGAGGCGATAGTCACACAGCACGGCGTCGATTCGTTGCGATTTTCCCTCAATGGTGGCCAATGCCTGTTCGCCATTTCCCGCTGTCAACACCCGGCAGCCCCACTGTTGCATGAGCCCTGCCAGCGCCTCGCGCACCAAGGTATCGTCGTCGACTACCAGTACAAGCGCGCCGCGCAGCGCCTTGCCCATGTCAGGCGGTGACTCCACCGCCGTGTGTTCCGGAATCTCACTCACGCGCGGCGCATCGACCGCAAAGACGGAGCCACAGCCGGGGACCGATTGCACATCAATACGGCCACCCAAAACGCGCGCGAGCCGCGCGGCGATAGACAAACCGAGGCCCAACCCTTTGGTCCGATCGAGCTCCGGATTGTCGACTTGGTAAAACTCCTGAAACACCGCTTCCTGGTGCTCCGGCGCGATCCCGACACCGGTATCCCAAACCTCGACGCGGACTCGGTCGGCCCGTCTTCGGCACCCGACGAGTACCGCGCCACTCCTGGTGTAACGCAGCGCGTTGGCGACAAGATTGATGAGAATTCGCTCGAGCAATAGAGGATCACTGTGTACTGCGAGCCGGCTGCGCACTACGCGGAAGCGTAGTCCCCGGTCCGCCGCGTCGGTGGCAAATGCCGTTTCAATCCGATCCAGTACGGCCTGAATCGGAAAATCCGCCGTGTTCGCATTCACCACGCCCGCGTCGAGACGCGACACATCCAGCAACGCGTCAAGCAGTCCCTGCAATGCCGACACCGCGGCTTCAATACGGCTCGTCAGGTGCCGATCCTCTGGATCCTTGATGCGATTGTTGAGCTGCGTCACGAACAGGCCGAGCGCATGCATCGGCTGGCGCAGGTCGTGGCTCGCCGCCGCGAGAAAGCGCGATTTGGCGCGATTCGCTGTCACAAGTTCTTCCGTGCGCTCAGCGACTTTCTGCTCGAGACCCAGATAGGACTCACGGAGTCGCTCCGCCATATGATTGAATTCGCTGGCCAGCACTTCGAGTTCGTCTCCCGTATGCACGTCGATTCGCTGGTCGAGATCTCCGCCACCCATGCGCGCGGCGCCCTCTTGTAGTGCGCGAATCGGCCGCACCATGCGCCGCGCAAGCAACGTGCTCGCTCCCACAGCCAGTGCGAGACCCAGCAAGATGAGCACGCCGGTGCGTAGCATCGCGCCATAGAGCGGCGCGAACGCCTCCTGCTGACTCTGCTCAACGAATACTGTCCAATCGAGCGGCTCGATGTGCGCGTTGGCCGCCAGCACGGCGCGACCGGCCAGATCGCGCGCCTCGGCCGCCTCGCTGGTCTCCGGCTCGCCGATGGCGAGCGCCGTGCGGGCTCGCTGCACCTGAGGTAAGGCGCTCAAATCCGTCTTTTTCAGCACGAGGCTGATGTCCGGATGCGAGATGAGTTGACCCTGGCTGTCCACGACGTATGCGTAGCCGGAGCGCCCGAAGCGGATACCGGCAATCACGTCCCAGACAAACTTCAAGTTGACCTCAACCAGCGTCACACCCCCGCCAGAAGGCACCGCCAGCGTCATGTAAGGTTCGGTGCCTTCCCGGAAATAAACCGGCCCATAGTAGGTCGCGGACGCGCCCGTATTCTGAAATGCCGGTGTAAGCGAATAGTCCGTGTCGCTGTGCAGCCGATCCATGGCAAGGCGCGAGACTCGCAGCTGCTCCCGCCCCTTGCCGTCGAGCCACAGGGCATCGGTGATTGCCGGCGCCTGGCGCAGCAACTTGATGAACTCGAGATGACGCTGGGCGACGGGATCGCCATCGCGTGGCACCAGGTTAGTCCAACCGACATGCTGCTCGATCTCACGAATGAACTGCTCGATGCGAATTGCCGCTGCCGCCGCCTTTTCGCGATTGAGCGCGACGGTGGCGTCACGTGTTTCGTAATAGGAGAAATACAGATCGATCGCGCCGCCGGCGACAAGAACCGCTCCGATCAGAACCGCAAAATAGACAATATATTTCCGGTAAAGTCGGCCACCGACTGAGCGCAATAGACCCATGACCCTTCAGCAATCAAGACGGCTTACGATGACGCAGAGTACTCTAACCCGCACGCGGCGACTCTGTCGAAGCACACAAGACATGGACAGTGTCTTCCCAAAACAAGCCTTCGGCGCGCAACTAGTCAATCACTCTGTTGGCGCGCAGCAACACAGTCTCGGGCACCCTGATACCCAGGGCCTTCGCGGTTTTCAGGTTGACGATCATTTCGATGACGCTCGGGATTTCTGCCGGCAAGTCGGCGGGCCTGGCTCCTTTAACGATGCGCTCGACGAAGTAGGCCATTCGCTCCCACGCGGCTGTGAGGCTTGGTCCGTAAATGAGCAGGAACCCGGCATCGGCATAGGCATCCCAGCCGGATACCGTCGGTAGCTTGTACCGTATGGCAAGGTCGGCGATACGCTTGCGTGGACCGAAGGTAATGGAATCCGGAAATGCCACGATGGCCTCGTTGCCCGAGTCTGGCAGGGAATCGAGTGCAGCCTGCAACTCGGCCGGGTTGGTCACAGGTTTATAGTCCACCTGGACACCAAGTTGTTCCGCCGCGGCGAGCGTTCTAGCCCGCTCGTTAGTTTCGCCCGCGTGCCCAGGATCGGCGATCACGGCTACCCGCTTGAGCCGGGGATAAGTCTCCTTCAGCAATTCCATGCGCTTGCCGACGAGGTCAATGGCCAGAAACTGGATGCCGGTCACGTTGGCACCCGGCCGCGCCATGCTCGCCACGAGCTTGCCGGCAACCAAATCGCCGCTGGAGGCAATGACCAGCGGAATGGTTTTGGTGGCCTTGGTCATAGGCTTGATGGCGGCGCCTTGCACGATCACCACTGCCGGGTTCTTGGCGATGATCTCGGGAATCAACTGCCGCACTCGCTCCTTGGAAAACTGCGCGAAGTAGGACTCGAAGCGGATGGTCTGTCCGTCGACCAGGCCGCGCTCCCGCATGCCCCTCTTGACGGACAGGTAGTACGACCCGACCGTCTTCTCGTCCGCGTAACTCATCCAGACCACCAGCGGCAGTTGCGCCTTTGCACGAACCGGCACCGTGGCTGCAGCCGCGGCCAATCCCGTTAGAGCCAGAAATTCACGACGTCGCATATCCTCCCTCCCAAGTACGGCGGTCCACCGTCAACGCGCCGCCGCACAGACTTCGTGCTCATTCGATTACCTTGTCGGCGCGCAATATCAGGGACTCTGGCACCTTCAAGCCGAGGGTCCTGGCGGTGGCCAAATTAAGATGTAGCTCGAAACGCGCTGGCTGCTCAATCGGAAGTTCGGCTGGATTGGCGCCCTTTAGAACGCGGTCCACGTAGAACGCAGTTCGATAATAGAGCACCGGGTAATCCGGGCCGTAGCTCATAAATCCACCGACCGAGGGGAAAGACTTGCGCGAATGCACAATCGGCAAGCGATACCGGATTCCCATCTCCGCGACGCGTTTGGTTTCAGCCTTCACCTCGCGCGTCGGCGCGATGAACACACCCTGGGCACCAAGTTTTTGCATTTCGGCAAAGGCACCATCAATTTCTTCAAGCTTTGAATAGTTCACCACGTGAACGGTAAAGCCCATTGCCCTGCCTGCAGCGTCGCAGTCCCGCAGATACTCGCCGGCAAGATCCTGCGGCAATCCAGAATGCAAAAGCACGGCGAGTCGCTTCAGGTCCGGCACGACACTCTTCAACATCTCAAGCCGCTTGATGTTGAGCTCGCTCGCGTAGTAACTCACCCCGGTGATGTTGCCGCCGGGTCGCGCCAGGCTCTGAGCGAACCCCATGCCCACCGGATCGCCGCTGGCGGTCATGACAATCGGGGTCGTCTTCGTCGCACGCTGCGCCGCCTGCCCCGGCGCGTGGCCGAATACCACCAGCACATCGGGCTTCGCCTTCATCAGTTCGGCGACGGAGCTGTCGAGACGCTCGTATCGGCCTTCGGCGTGGCGACACACAAAGACCATGTTCTTGCGGTCTTCGTAACCTAGCTCCTTCATGCCTTTATGAAAGGCGGCGTTCTTGCAGCCGCCGGGCTCGAAGGCGAGAAAGCCAATCACGGGCTTGCCGTCCTGCCGCGCCAGTACTGGGGCTGTCAGTATCACAGCACACAGCAGCGTCGCAAAAACATAACGACGCCTGCCCATCGATTTCTTGGTCACCGCAATCCTCCGTTCGGAGATAGGGCCGCGCGCCTCAGTTACCGGTCGTCCATGCCAGCATCGGCGACTTCCAGAGGCTGATGTGCTTTTCATCAGACAACCGGAAGACCGCGTGGCCTTTGCCCGAATTCAATACCACTTCCTTGAAGGTCGTTCCCTCCGGAAGAAGGTCCTTGCAAGATCCGAATTTTTCATCCTTGCTGTCGTAGACGGAAAGCACCCGGCCTTTAACCTTGCTGTAGTCGATGTTGACCTTGATCGCCGGGGCGACCGGACATCCAGCCAGTAACACGATATTGACCTTGGGATTGCTGATATGCCCCGAAGCCACGAGCGCGGTCATCGACCCCAGTGAGTAGCCGGCAACCGTGATATTCTCTGGCGCAATCCCCTTGGCCAGCAATGCGCGGACCTGATCGGCTATGTTCCGCGCGTATGCCTGCACCGCCGCGTCATTGTCTCCGACATGAGCAGGGCGCATTTCGAAAGCGACCCTGAATCCGGAATCTTGCAGGTTCTGAACGATTTTCTTGTAGGCCCCGATCTTTGGGTCGTTACTGTCCTTGATGCAGCAACCATGCATGTAAAACAGATGCTTGTCAGCAGCAAGCGTACCGCCCGCACCAACCGCCAACAACACGGCGGCGGTCAACACAAACAGAGCTTTCATGTCACATCTCCTCGATGGGTGGGTCGTGCCTCGCGAGTCCGGCCAAACTTGCGCCCGCGACACGCAGACCACTAAACCACGGGAGAACGACAGAAAGAATACGACCTAGGTCCTAATACTGACGGCCTTGCATCAGTATCAACTGGCAAGTCGCCGCCAGTAGTTCTCACGCCAGTAGTAGAGAACGGTGGTATCGCTCAACGGGTAGCTATCACCGTAGTTGATCCCACGTTGTGGTTCTTCGACGTTGTCGCGGTCCGCATCCAATGGGCGCCACGCTGCGTCTCGCGCTTCGTCTTCGAGTGGCTCGCGCCCGGCGCCGGCGTTGCGCTTTTCCGCCGCGCCGCAGTCAGCGTAGTTGTGTTGCGCCTCTTCAAGCGATACGTGATTGCTTGATCCCGGCATGCGCGGGAAGCGCAGTTGCGCGAGGTCATCCTCCCACAGGCAGATCGGGCAGGTCTCGCTCGACCCCGGTTGACGGGCAAATACCCGATAGCCGCAACATGGGCACGGGTAACGCAGCGAATGGACGTTCATCATCGCAATATCGCAGTTTGATCACGTATTGCAACAGGAAGATACCGGCATGAACTGCGGCATGTGCCCTGGACTGTTCTCGTGCGGCCTGAATTAAGTGGCTGAAACGGTTGGCAACAGCCGTCCATAATCTAAGATTGGTTGAAGACCGATGAAATCAGCTATTCGACTGAGATCAGGGGGCCCATATACGTGTTCTCGTTTCCCGAAATGTCACGACTGCGAGGCTATTTCAACGTCGCCGTGATCGGGGTACTCGGGATTCTACTGACCCTATCCGGCGTGTGGCTCGAACAACAGCGCTCGACTGCCCAATTCACCAAACAGCTGGCCATCACGGCAACTGATCAGGCGACGCGCATTCAGCGGGCTGTGGATGGCACCGTAGAAGTCGTGGAGTCGATTGGAGGACTGTTTGATTCCTCCGAATTCGTTGACCGCAACGAATTCCAACTGTTTGTGAGTGGACCGCTTGCCAAACATCCCGAGATTCGCGCCCTAGAATGGATACCGCGTGTTGGGGCAAAGGACCGTACGCGCATCGAATCGGGGCTCGCCAAGGTAATACCCGGCCGCGGTATCCGGCAACACGACGAACGTGGCCAACTGGTCCCGGCCACGCCGCGGAAAGAGTACTTTCCCGTTTACTATGTTGAACCGCTCACCGGGAACGAACCCGCGTTGGGTCTGGATATTGCGACGCGCAAGCAAACAGTCCTCGCGATCGAAAAATCCGCCGGCATGGACAGCACCTTCACCAGTAACGCATTCACGCTGGTCCAGGGGGGCGGAAAGATTACCGGCGTTCTTCTCTATCATCCGATTTACCGGCAGCAACGTCATCTCGAGACCGCGGAACAACGACGCGAAGCGCTTCTCGGTTTTGCGGCCGCCGTCCTGGATCCCGACGAGCTGATCCTGAGCGGGCTGCGGTCATTCCGGCCCACGGGATTGGACATTCTCCTGCTCGAAGTGAACGATGAGGGAGGCCGGGTTCTGCACTTCCACCCCTCGCGTGCCCGAAACAAGCCGATTCCAGTCCCCTTGGCCAGCGAAGTTCGTGCGTCGCTATTCCAGGAAGTGCCAATTCATGTCCCAGGCGCAAAGTGGACGATGCTGTTCCGTCCGGCGCCAGCCTTCTTCCGGGAGAATCAACGAAATCAAACCTGGCTCATCTTGATCGCCGGTCTGGCTCTTACCAGTCTGACGGCGCTGGGATTCCAGCGACGGATTCGGCATGCCAATGAAATCCTGAACCTGGCGCACCACGATGCCCTTACCGAATTGCCGAATCGCCTGTTTCTGAAGCAGCGCCTGAATCAGGCCCTGAATCGGGCCCGCGAGGAGCGCAATCAGCTGGCTGTCCTGTTTCTGGATCTGGATCATTTCAAGCACATCAATGACAGCATGGGTCATGTCGTCGGCGATCGTTTATTGCAGGAAGTTGCCGGACGTCTGCGAGGTGTTTTGCGCAAGCAGGACATGGTCGCCCGCATGGGCGGCGATGAATTCATTCTTGTCGCCGAAGATCTGCACGAGCAGCGGGATGCCGCCCACCTGGCTGAAAAACTGTTGCGGGTGCTGGCCCATCCCTATCAGATCCAGGGCCGTTCCTTCTATCTGTCTGCCAGCATCGGCATTAGTCTGTACCCACGCGATGCAAGTAATGTGGATGCTCTTGTGGCCAACGCCGATGCCGCGATGTACCGGGCCAAGACCCGGGGGCGAAACACCTTCGAGTTCTATATCCTCGAACTCACCGCCGCGGCCACCGAACGTGTGCACTTGGAAAGTGCGCTACGCGATGCATTGAGGAACGGAGAGATCGTTCCATACTTCCAGCCGCAGGTGGACCTGGCGACCGAACGTGTCACCGGAGCCGAGGCGCTGGCCCGCTGGTATCACCCTGAACGGGGCGAGATCGAGCCCGACCGCTTCATTCCCCTGGCGCGAGAAACCGGCTTGATCACGGAGCTGGGTGAGTCCATCCTTCGCCAGGCCTGCCATCAGGCCAGACTCTGGCTTGACAGCGGACTGGCACTGCACAGCATGGCTGTCAACGTGGCCGGCGAGCAATTGCAGCGCGGCAACTTTCCGGAAACGGTACGCCGAATTCTGGACGAAACCGGACTGCCCGCAGAGAAACTGGAGCTGGAAGTCACGGAAGGATTTATTATGTGGCAGGCCGAGGGATCGCTCGACAACTTGCGTGAACTCAGCCAACTGGGCATTACCCTCTCGATCGACGATTTCGGCACCGGCTATTCATCACTGGCCTACCTGAAACAGCTGCCGGCCGAGGAGCTCAAGATCGACAGGTCGTTTGTCCGCAACATGCTCATCGACGACAACGACGAGGTCATTGTCCGGGCCACCATCGATCTCGCCAAGAACCTGGGCCTGGCCGTCATCGCCGAAGGCGTCGAATCGGCGGAGATCATGCAACGGCTGCATGACATGCATTGCGATCTGGCGCAAGGGTATTACATCTGCCGCCCCTTGCCGGCCGATGAGTTGGCGGAATGGCTGAAAACCTGCCCCTACGGCGCCGCCCTTTCCTCCTAAGCGGAGGCGCGCTCCACCAATCCCGAAATTTGCCGCAAAATGGATTTCCCAACCCAAAAAAAAGCCCCGCAACGGCAATGGCGCGTGTATATTGTTCTCTGCGCCGACAACACCCTCTATACCGGCATCACCAACGATTTGCCGCGGCGGCTTGCCGAGCATAACCATGGCCCGCGCGGCGCGCGATACACCCGGAGCCGCCGGCCGACGCGGCTCGTCTACTGCGAGGAAGCCGCCGACCGCTCGGCGGCGGCAAAACGGGAGTATCAGATCAAGAACCTTGCCCTGGCCGACAAGACGGCGCTGATCACGTCGGCCGCAACGGCCACGGACGAATATGCAACCCACGCTGGAGAAATCTCATGACCGACCAACAAGCCCCGATTGACGGGGAAATGGCCTGCCCCTGCGGCAACGGCGCCTACAAGGAATGTTGCGGCCCCTATCTGGCCGGCGACCGGAACGCCCCCACCGCCGAGATCCTGATGCGGTCACGCTACACCGCCTATGTGGTGGGCGATGTCGACTATCTGCTCCGCTCCTGGCATCCGGCCTCGCGGCCTGACGCCTTTACCCTGGAGGAGATCATCCGCTGGCAGGGGCTGTCGATTGTCGACACCACCGACGGCGGCGAAACCGACGACACCGGCCAGGTGGAATTCATCGCCCGCTACCAGGTGGAGAACCGGCCGGGGCAGTTACGCGAGAAAAGCGATTTCCGCCGCGAGGCGGGCATCTGGTACTATATCGACGGGGTGGAGATCAAGCCGCAGCCGGTTTCCGTCACCAAGATTGCCCGGAACGAACCGTGCCCGTGCGGCAGCGGCAAAAAATACAAACGCTGCTGCTACGGACGCTGAGCCCGTTGTTTGTAATGAATTGAACCAGAAGGAGCCTTTCATGAGTACCACCGAACAAGACCTGCAAACCGCGTTTGCCGGCGAATCCCAGGCCAACCGCAAATATCTTGCCTATGCCAAACAGGCGGAGCGGGACGGGTTGCCCCAGGTGGCGAAACTGTTCCGGGCGGTGGCCGCCGCCGAAACCATCCATGCCCACGCCCATCTCCGCGCCATGGGCGCGATCGGCGCCACCGTCGACAATCTCAAGGCGGCCCTGGCGGGCGAAACCCACGAGTACACGGACATGTATCCGGCGATGATCGAAACCGCAAAGGCGACCGGCGACAAGGCGGCGGCGCGGTCGTTTACCTACGCCAACGAGGTGGAGAAGGTCCACGCCGAGCTGTACCGCCAGGCGCTGGCCGATCCCGGCGGGCTTGCCGAGACCGACTACCATGTCTGCGCGGTGTGCGGACACACGGTGGCCGGCCCGGCTCCGGACAAATGCGTGGTGTGCGGCGCCAACGCCCGCGCCTTTGAAAAAATTGATTGATCCATCACGGCGATACCTCCATGAAACGATCTCCCCTGCTCACCGATGACGGCTACCTGATCCTGCGCCCGGAAGACGAACCGGGCCATGATGAAACCCTGGACGCGCCGGAGATGACCGCCCTGCTCCGGTTCGAGGAGACCAGCGACACCCTGCGCGGCATCCTCCACGACCTCGACCAGGAGGGCCGACTCGCGCAGGGGGCGGTGCTCATCGGCCGCAGCGGCCATTCCCAGGTGGGGCTCGACGTCACCCTGGCCGAGGGGGGCCTTGAGATCGACACCCGGCGGCGGCGGGTGGAGGTGCCGGTGATCCTCACCTCCCTCAACCGCGCCCTGCCGGATATCTTCTTCGGCGAGTTGAAAAATCTCTGCGAGCGGGGGCAGCGGCCGCAAATCGCCCGTTTCTTCATCCCCATGGACAAGCCGCTGACCAAGGGCGAGATCGAGGCGGCGATCAAAAACCACCACCTCCTGCTCCCTCAGGCCGCCAATGTCGGCGAGGACGGACTCATCGAGCTGCCGCTGGTGGATATCCGCTACCTGCTCTCCACCGCGCTGTTCACCGCCGGGCTCAACGCCCAGCAGGTGCTGCTGCAGAGCAAGGGCGGGTTGAGCCTCATCCAGTACCGTTCGGCCCTGGGGCTGCCGCCCCTCCTCCATCCCGGCGAATTCCTGGTGGGGGCGGTCTGCATCTCGCTAGGCCCCTACCTTGCCCTCATCGAACGGACCACCAGCCAGCCGTCGGTCTTCCATCTGGCGGCGCGGCTTCTGGATGCGGTGCGCACATCCGGGGTCAGGGTGCCCCGGCAGGTGGAACTCTACAACGGCGGCGACGAACCGGTCGACCTGCGAACCCTTACCGTCGCCCTCCGCCTCTATCCGGCCGACCCCGCCACCGCCCGGGTGGCGGAACGGATCTTCATGCCGGAGCGGGCCGCAAAGATCATCCGCGACGGGGTCGATTTCGCCGATGTCACCGAGATCTTCAACGTCCGCGAATGCGACGCCCTCTTCGACAACCTGAGCAGCGGCCCCCTGGAACGGGGCAACTACGCCCGCATCCTCAGCCACAGCAAGGTGGTGGAGATCCCCAGGGTGATGGAGGAGGGGGAGTGGCACGAAAACGAGCAGAACCGGGTGATCTACGAGGTGGTGCGCGGACGGATCACCTCCGGGGTGCATGCCGGCGACCAGATCCCGCCCGACCTGCGGCGCTTCATCGGCAGCCTCTCCTTCGTCGGCGGCGCCCAGGATCTGCGGCAGGTCTATGTGGGCCACCGCTTCCCGGAAACAGACACCCTGCGCGTCCTCAAACGCAACGGGGTGGGGGTTTTCGTCGGCCGCGCCCTGCGCGAGGGCGGCGCCTGCGGCCGCGAAACGCAGCGGGAACACAACATCTACTTCGACCAGACCACCTATGAAACCTTCTGCGACCTCTCCTGCAAGGACGGGGTGCGGCTCTACATGCTTCACGAGCAGGAGGGGAAGCAGCCCCATGTCCGTGAATTCTACCGGGGCTTCTGGGTGACCAGGGAGGGCAAGGAGCGGCTGCGCGAGAACCACACGGTGATCGCCATGTTCGGCTCCCATGTGGAGGGGATGGAGGAGGTGCTGACCGGCCAGGTGAAAAAATTCTTCGCGGCGGTGAACGGCCTGCCCGCCATCGACGGCCGGTTGACGGTGAGCCACGGCGCCGGCCCCGGCATCATGCGGATCGCCGACGATGTGGCCGAGGAGCTCGGCATCCTCCGCATCGGGGTGGGCATCGACAGCGAAAAGGTGGGACAGAAGAGCAACATGCGGCCGCCGGTGATGGCCCANNGGCACCCTTGAGGAGATGCTCATCGCCATCACCAACCTCAAGCTCTTCGAGAGCCTGCCCGCCCCGCATATCTTCATCGATCCCTTCGGGCTCGGCGACAACTCCGGCCATCTCTGGGAAAAGGCCCTGGCGCAGGTGCGGATCTCGGCCGAGATGAAACACATCGACGGCCGCGAGGTGCGCCTCGCCCCCGCCTGGCTGCCCCATTTCTGCCACCCGGTGCGGAGCTACGACGAGGCCTTTGAGATTATCAGGGATTTTGTCGCCGACCCGGTCGCCTACTGGCGGCAAACCGGCATCGGCCACGAGGATCTGCGCACCGCCTTTGCCAACGCGGTGAAGGCGAAGGTGACCATCCCCCCCTATCTGACCGAGGCGCTGGCCAGGGCAACGGGCGGGGGGGCGGCCTGAGCTTTACGAAAGACGGGAAGGAGGCATGCGGAAGGGGACCGGCGCAGGGGGGCTCAGCGCCATTCGACCTTCAAGGGCTCCCGCTGCGGGATACGGCGATAGCGGAATTTCGGATAGCCCAGCATCAACGCGCCAAAGACCTTGTGATCCGCCGGCAGCCCCAGCGCATCCACCAGCGGCGGGTAATCGTTGGCGCCGTTGGCGAGAAAACCGGCCCAGCAGGCGCCGACGCCGTGGGCATGGGCGGCCAGCTCCAGGTAGCTGATGGCGATGGCGCAATCCTCGGTGGGCTTCAGCAGGCTCCCGTCCGTGCGGGCATGGGCGATGGCGACATGGGGCGCGCCGCGCAACACCATGTCGCGGCCCTCCTTCCAGGCCTTGACCACGCCGGGGAAATAGTTGTTTTCCCGGAACCAGTCAACCACCATCCCGGCCAGTCGCCTCACCTCCGCCGGATCTTCCACCATCAGCCAGTGCGCCGACTGACTGTTTTTCGCCGACGGCGCCCACCGGGCTGTATCCAGCAACCGCTCCAGGGTGGCGTGATCCACCGGCTTGTCTTTGTAAGTGCGGATCGAGCGGCGGGACTTGAGAAACAGTTCGATCCTGGCCGGATCGAGGGCAAGCTCCTTGTCGACGGGAAGACAGTCGGCAGGCCCCACGCCGTCGAAGGTCAGCGCCTGATGCGGGCAGACCGCCAGGCAGTGGCCGCAGTGGATGCACATCCGTTCGGCGGCGGCGCGGATCTCAGGAAAGCCGTTCTCCTTGTTCTCGCGGATGAGGCTGAAGGGGCACTCCGAGATACAGATGCCGTCCCGCTTGCATTTATCATGGTCGATGGTGATTAACGCCACGATCGTTCTCCTTGGGTGATGCTGAAAATGGTTTGATCCAGAACTGTGGTCACGGGCGCGGAGGATTCTTTTCTTCCGGCCTTTATCGCGTTTTGCGATTGTAACCATTATAGTGACAATTGGCAACCTCCGCCTACGATAACATATTGAAAATGCACATGGTACACAGCTAAAAATGCCCCTTTTCCTCCTTGCCTTTTTTCTTTTTTACGGCGGCGGCCACCTCTATCTCTTCGTCAAGCTGCGGGGCGCATTTCGCTACAGCCGCCGCGCCACCTGGTTGTTAAGCCTCTGGCTGCTGATGATGACATCGTCCCCGCTGCTGGTGCATTGGTGGGCGAGGCACGCCCACGACGGAGCGGTGCGCCTGACGGCGTTTATCGCGTACGGCTGGATGGGGTTGCTCTTCTATTGCGTCGTCATCGGTGTCTCGCTTGACGCCCTTTCCCTTGCCGGCCGATTGCTCAACAAGCGCCCCGGCAGACTACGCCTCGCCGCCGGGCATCGGGTAACGGCGACCCTCCTGCTCGCGGTGGCCCTGGTCGGCTACGGATATGTCGAGGCCAGGGCCATCCGCCTGCGACGGGTTGTGGTTCCCACCGCCAAGCTGTCGCCGGGGATCGCCCGGCTCAAGATCGTGCAGCTTTCCGACCTCCACCTTGGCCTGCTGATCGGCCGGGAGCGGCTGCGGGCGATCCTGGCAACCGCGCGGCGGGCCGAGCCGGATATCATCGTCGCCACCGGCGACCTGCTTGACGGACAGGGCGACAATCTGCCGGAACTCGCCGCCATGCTGCGGGAGATCCCCGCCCCGCGCGGGAAATTCGCCATTCTCGGCAACCATGAGTTATACGGCGGGGCCAAACACGCCACCGCCTTCCTTGAGGCGGCGGGTTTTGTGGTTTTGCGCAACGAAGCGCACGCCGTGGCCGGAGGGCTGGCCATTGCCGGGGTTGATGACCGCCGTGGCGCCACCTGGCCCGTGGCCGCAGCCGACGTGGAAGGACCGCTTCTGACCGCGCTTGATGCGGACAACCGCTTCGTGCTCCTCCTCAAACACCGGCCCCAGGTGCTTCCGGCCAGTCTTGGTCACTTTGACCTGCAACTGTCCGGGCATGTCCATGGCGGGCAACTGTTCCCGTTCGGGTTGGCGGTGAAACGATTCTACCCGGTGACGCCTGGCGCGCTGCAGCCGCTGGCCAAGGGATACCTCTACGTCAGTCGCGGCGCCGGCACATGGGGGCCGCCGATCCGGGTGCTGGCGCCGCCCGAGGTGACCCTGATCGAGTTGACGGCGACGGCGCCCGCCGGATGAGTTCACCTTTGCCATCCCCTCGGCGCCCCCGGCGCCGGGATGGCATCCGCCCACAAACCGGCCATTCCTTTGCGCCGGCGGGCAAAATGTCGTATGATGGGCAGCCGTGCCGACCGTTCGGCAAGGTTTTCATTTATCAATCTTTGCAGGTCCTGCCGCCACGCTCCAGCCGGCAAAACCCGCCCCGAGGAGATCCCAATGCAGATACATTACGCAAAGCTCGACCACCCAGCGGTGCTGGCGACCCTTTTCCATCCCCGCACGGATGCGAGCCCGCCCCCGGCCGGGGCGGTCGATGTCGCCATCCCGGTGGGCGACGGCATCATGGTGGGAGGCCGTTTGCATCTGACGCCGGAACCCACGTCGGTGAACATCCTCTTTTTTCACGGCAACGGCGAGGTGGCCGCCGACTACGACGACCTCGGCCCCAGGTATAACGCCAAGGGATTAAACCTGCTGGCCGTCGACTACCGGGGCTACGGACGCAGCACCGGCGTCCCCACCGCCAGCAACATGCTGGCCGACGCCCATCTGGTACTCGCCTGGATCAAGGAATGGCTGGCCATGGAAGAACGGACCGGGCCGCTGGTGGTGATGGGCCGCTCCCTGGGCAGCGCCCCGGCCCTGGAACTGGCCGCCGGCCGTGATCCGGCCATCGCCGGCCTGATCATCGAAAGCGGCTTTGCCTTTACGGTGCCGCTGCTTGAGAATCTGGGCGTCGATTGCGCGGGCCTGGGCATCACGGAAGGGGACTGCTTTCGCAATCAGCATAAGATCGCGGCCTGCGACAAGCCCACCTACATCCTGCACGCCCAGTTCGACCAGATCATCGCCCTGGACAGCGCGGAAACCCTGCAAGCGCAAAGCGGCGCGCACGCCAAGGAATTCGCCATCATCCCCGGCGCCGATCACAACAATATCATCGAGAAGGTCGGCGACATGTACTTCAGCGAAATCAAGCGGTTCACCGGCAAACTCGGCAAGCCGCAGCGGCGGGCCAAGGCCGGGGTGCGCGGATAACGCCGCCGTCATGCTGTTTCACACCTTCGCGCATATCTCGGGCGTCGGCGAGGCCACGGAACAGCGGCTCTGGGCGGCGGGCGTCCACTCCTGGGACGACTTCAACGAGCCCTGGCCGCAGGGGTTTACCGGCCGCAGGGCCGAGATGGTGGCCCGCCATCTCGCCGACAGCCGCCGCTCCTTCGCGGCCGGACCAACCGCCGTCGCCCGGCTGCTCAAAAACTCCCTGCACTGGCGACTTTTCCCGCATTTCCGCGACACCACCGCCTACCTCGACATCGAAACCACCGGCCTGGGACGCGACACCGACCTGATCACCTCCATCGCCCTCTACGACGGCCATGCCATCCACACCTTCGTCCGGGGGCGAAACCTGGACGATTTCATCGCCGCGGTCGGCCGCTATCGGGTGCTGGTCACCTACAACGGCCGCTGCTTCGATGTCCCGATGCTGGAACGGTCTTTCGGGATCACACTCGATCAGGTCCATATCGATCTGCGGTATCTGCTGCGGGAGCTCGGCTTCGGCGGCGGGCTCAAGGGCTGCGAGAAGAAACTCGGCATTGCCCGTGACGACGGTCTCGACGGGGTGGACGGCCGCTTTGCGGTCTGGCTCTGGCGCGAGTACGAGCGCACCGGCAATCGCGCCGCCCTGGAAACGCTTCTTGCCTACAACATCGCGGATACCGTCAACCTGGAAACACTGATGGTGCTTGCCTACAACCGCAAGGTGACGCAAACCCCCTTTGCCGACACCCTGCTCCTGCCCATGCCGACCCAGCCGCCCAACCCCTTTGCCGCCGATCCCCGCCTGGTCGCCACCCTTCGCCGGCGCTACGGCCTGTAACCGCCCGTTTCCAGCCCTTTTGCCAAAAGTTCTTTACCGGCGTCCCGCAAATGCCGAAACGAACAGTAAGAGCAAAAAAAACGGCGGCAACCGCACCGTGAGCCGGGCCGACCGACGCATGGCCGGCGAAGGAGGCAACAATGAACGCTATCGATAAACTGCATCTGCTGGCGGAACTTGGCGAATCACATTGCGAATTGAATCATGGCCCGGGCTCCGACAACAAGGATTGGCCGGCGGTCGATTATCTTGTCCTGCCCTTCGGCTATCATGACAACGAGGTGGTCGAGGTCACCGCCCGCGAACTGGTGGTTCCGGTCTGCAGCGAATGCGCCCAGGCGCTGACCGGGGATGACTGGACCCTCCTCTACTGCTTTGAATGCAACAGCAGCCATTGGGTCTATCGCCCCCTGGCCAAGAATCACTACCGGCACCACCTGCTTCTGCTGCGCGGCTGCCCGGAGTGCACCAATGAGTTCGGCGGCTTGTATTTCAATGATTTTCGAGGGGTGGCCGGTGAGTTGGAATTTCTGGCCGGGATGGTGAACAGGGACGCCGCCTGACGGCGCAAGCGGCTATTTGGCGCGGCGCATGGCCTGCCGGCGGCGATTTGACACCCACGGCAGCAGAATGTTGATCCAGCAGTAGAGCCAGCGCCACTTGCCGTGCCGCATGACCACCTTGTCGGTGCAATGACAGCTGTCGCAGAGCCAGTCGCCGTCCTTCTCTTCCCCCTGCCAGCTCCAGCCCTGCCTGATGATCAAGGGGCCGTTCTGTCGCGAACATTCTTCGCAGAGGAGCCGACTGTCGTTGCCTATTTTCCATCTATGCATTGATTTCCCCGCCGTCAGCCTTGACCGCCTTCCTTGTAAGGCCGTAAACTGAGGAATCCATTTCCCTCCGTATCCCGCGACCGTCGAGGCGTGCATGCAAATAAAGGTTCTGTCCTACAATATTCATCGCGCCATCGGGGTTGATCGCCGTTTCCGGCCGGAACGGATTGTCGCGGTGCTGGAGCACCACCGGGCCGATATTGTTTTCCTCCAGGAGGTCGACGTCGGGGTGCCGCGCTCCCGCGAGCTTGATTTGGCCGAGGTGATGGCCAAAACCCTCGACTATCCGTATTACGCGCTGGGGCTCAATGTCAAGGTAAAACAGGGGCATTACGGCAACGCCACCCTGAGCCGGTTTCCCATCACCGCCCACCGCAACATCGATCTGACCGTGGACAGTCGGAAAAAACGGGGCTGCCTCTATACCGCCATCCCCCTGCCGACCGCCGATGGCGGCTCCCGCGAGATGGCGGCCTTCAACCTCCACCTGGGCCTCTCCACCCAGGAACGGATCCGGCAGGTGGGCATGCTGGTCCGCTCCGCGCCGTATGCGGCGTTGAGCCCCGAGCAGCCCTGTCTGGTCGGCGGCGACTTCAATGACTGGCGCACCCTGCTGGCCCCCATCTTTATCGACATCCTCGACTTCTCCTGTGCCACCAACCGGAAAACGGGGCAACAGGAGCCCCTGCAAACCTACCCGTCCTTTTCACCCACCGGCGGCCTGGACAAGATCTTCTGCCGGGGCGGCATCGAGATCCTCACCGGCCGCCGCTGCAAGCTCCGGATATCCATGGTGGCGAGCGACCACCTGCCGGTGATAGCCGAACTGAAATTGCCGTGAGCGGCCGGTTGCTTCAGGCCAACGCCCCTGCGCCGTCAATGACATACTCCCGCAGCCGGCCGCTGAAGGGGCAGCGAAAGGAAAGCTTCCAGGCGACGAGTTGCAGGCCGCTTTGATTCTTGTTGCCCTCCCCGTAACGGGGGTCGCCCATCACCGGATGGCCGACCAGCGCAAAATGCCGCCGCAACTGATGCAGCCGGCCAGTGGCGATGGTCGCCTCCACCGTTGCGGTGTCCGTTGCCGGGTCGTGAGCCAGCAGGCGATAGGAGGTGGCCGCCGGTTTGCCGTCCAGCGGCAGCCGGATGGCCCCCTCCGCTGCCGGCTTGCCGACCACGGTCAACAGATACCGCTTATCGATCAGGTTTTCCTTGAACAGGTGCGAAAGCCTGGCCGCCGCCTCCTTGTCATGGGCGAGCAGCATCAGGCCGCACGCCTCCCGGTCGAGGCGATGGACCGGGAAGATCAGCCGGGGCGGATGGAAATACAGCTCCGCCTGCCGGGGCAACGAGCAGTGGTCGCCGAGATTGCTTCCCTGCGCCAGCAGCCCCGCCGGTTTCAGCCACACACTGTAGCGACCTGCGTCATGCAGACACTCCGCCTTGGGCGGGACAACGGCCAGCACCGCTTCGTCGTAGTGACATTCGAGGATATCGCCGGGCTGCAGTAACGTGGTGGCCCGCCGCAAACGCTTCTTCCCTTTCTTCTTGCGGGTCAGACAGACAGCGCCCTTGGCCATGGCGTCCTTGATCTTGCTCTTCGACAATCCCGACCGGGCTGCCAGCAACTCGCAGGCCGTCTGCTCTTCCCCTGTCGCCAGGATGATTTTAAGGGAGAAGGAGTTCATTTAAGATGCTTCCGATGTGGGTTGATTTGGGTATGCCCTGCAAGGCGGCAGGTATTTGTCCACCGGCGGCAGGGCGGGAGATGGCAGAGCCGTCGGCCGGCAGACGCCGCCCCGACTTACCCGTAAATACCCATACTATCCTGGTTGCCGGTCGCCGCTCACCCGGCGGCGCGCCCAGGCAAAAACCGGTTTGACGCGCGCCGCCAGCAGGGCGTGGGCGGTTTTGCCGTCGAGCCAGGCAAATTCATCATGCTCCGGGTGGCCCAGCTCCTCGCTGACGGGCAGATGCACGTCTCCCGCCGTTGATTCCGCCAGGTAATACCGCGCCACCTTGCGGCCGTTCCGGTAGGGCTCGGTTTCCCGATACTCCTCGCCCCAGCGGAACCGCAGGCCGGTGAGCCCGGTCTCTTCCTCCACCTCACGGACGGCCCCGGCCAGCGGCTCTTCGCCGTGGTCCACCAGCCCCTTCGGAAAATCCCAGTATCCGTACACCTTGAGGAGCAGATAGCGCGGGCTGTTGTCGATAAACCGGACGATGATGACGCCGGCCGAAAGTGTTGTCTCGGGCATGATCCGCCTTGAGGGTGCCGTTTGGATTTCTGGTCGTTGCCGCCCTCTTTCCTTACACCATTCACCCCGGCAGTGAAAGCTGTTTGTACCCCCTTGCCGCCCTCGACCGCTTTGCCGTTGCCGCCCTTCCCGGCCGATGGTAAGGTTGCCTTTTGCGCGCGGATCACGATGATCCGATCCCTTTTGCCCGGTGTTTTCCAGATGACGACCCCCTTGCCGCGAACCGAACTCCTCGCCCCGACCGGCGGCCTCGAATCCTTTTTTGCGGCTCTCGAAACCGGGGCGGACGCGGTCTACTGCGGCCTCGAATCCTTTTCCGCCCGAGCCAAGGCCAAGAATTTCTCCCTGGCCGAGGTGGAGCGGATGACCGCCTGCTGCCGAAAGCTTGACCGCAAACTCTATGTGGCCCTCAACACCCTGGTCAAGGAGGTTGAGTTGCCCCGCCTGATCGAGGTCCTGGCCGCACTTGAAGAAATCGGCGTCAACGGGGTGATCGTGCAGGATCTGGGGGTCTGCAAGCTGATCCGGGACCATTTCCCCGCGCTCCCCCTGCACGCATCCACCCAGATGACCGTGCACAACGCCGCCGGGGTGAAGATGCTCGAACGGATGGGATTTTCCCGGGCGGTGCTGGCCAGGGAACTGTCGCTTTCGGAAATCGGCGTCATCCGCGGGCAGACCCGCATCGAACTGGAACACTTTGTCCATGGCGCGCTCTGCTTCGGTATCTCCGGCCAGTGTCTTTTTTCTTCCTATCTCANNGGGCGGCCGGGATACTATTTTTCCACCAACGATTTCTGCGCCATCGAATACCTGCCGCAGCTGATCGAGGCCGGGGTGATCAGCTTCAAGATCGAAGGCCGGATGAAGAGCGCCGAGTATGTGGGGCGGGTGGTGGCGGCCTACCGGTTGATGCTCGACGCCCCCCCGGCCCGCCGCCGGGAGGCACTGGCCGAGGCCCGCGAACTGCTGGCCCTCTCCTTCGGGCGCCCCGCCAGCACGGGTTTTCTCACCGGCCCGGCCGCCGCCGACATCGCGGTCTCCTCGCAACAGGGCTCCATCGGCCGGTTACTGGGCAAGATCGGCACGGTGCGCCGCGACGGGTTCTCCTTTGCCTGTGGCGACCGCCTCCATCTGGGCGACCGGTTGCGGATCCTGCCGCAAAACGATCAGGCCGGCAGCGGCTTCACGGTGACCGCGTTGCAAATCAACAAACGGATGGTCAAGGTGGCGCGGGCCGGGGATTACGTCACCATTCCCACCTCCGGCAAGAACCCCTTTCAGGCCGGCGACAGCGTCTATCGGGTAAGCGCCGGGGAGGGGCTCTTCGCCTCCGAGGAATCGTGCCGCAAAAAACTGGCCGCGATACGGCTTGCGCCCCACGGGGTGCGGTTGCAGCTTGCGGTTGCCGACAACACCCTTGCCGTTACCGCCGAGGGCGGCGGGATTGTACTCCGGGAGCGTTATCCGGTGGAAACCTTTGCCGCCGTCAAGAGCCCCTTGCAGGAAGAGGCCCTGCGCCGGGTATTTGCCAAGTGCGGCGACACGCCGTTTTTTCTGGAATCGCTTCTTGCCGGGGAATTGCCGCCGGTGGTGATCCCGCCAANNATCAACGCCTTGCGGCCGCGCTTGCAGAGGCGCATGCCCGTCGCCGCCGGGAACTGTTGACCAAGGCCACGGCGAGCCTCCTGCCGCCGGCCGCGGCGCGCCCGCCCGCCCAGCCCCGCCTGACGGTATCGGTGGCCGGCACGGATGATCTCGCCCTGCTCGGCGAACCGGATATCGACGGGCTGATCCTGCCCCTCTCCCCCGCAAACGTCCGCGCCGCGACAGGGGCCGAAACGACGCGGAAGAGGCTGGCCTGGGAGTTGCCGCCGATCATCTTCGACCATCAGTGGCACGAGTATGCCGCCATGCTGCAACAGTTGTACGCGCAGGGGCATAGGCACTTCCGCCTGAACAATCTGAGCCACTTTCTTTTTTTTGACGGGATGGCGGATGCAAAACTCACAGCCGGCGCCAGGCTCTACACCTTGAACAGCCTGGCCGCCCTGGCTTGGCGGGAACTGGGAGCGACCGCGCTGAGCTTGGCCATCGAGGACGATCGGCAAAATCTACGGGAACTGCTGGCGCGCGATCCGGGGATCCCGCTTTGGCTCACCGTTTTCACGCCGGTTGAGCTCTTGCAGTCGCGGATTCCCATCCGCGGGGTGAACAACGGCGATCTCTTGCAGACCGCGACGGGAGAGGCCTTTCAGGTTACCACCGACCGGGGCCTGACCATGCTTGCCGCAACCGTTGATTTTTCCCTGACCGGGCAACTGCGGGCCATCCAAGAGTGGGGAGGCGGCAACTGGCATCTTGACCTGAGCCGGTGCGGGGCCCTCACGGAACGCGGCGCGGCCGTACTTGCCGCGCTCCGTGAGGATAGGGAACTGCCGGATGCCACCCTCTTCAATTTCGGCCGGGGGCTGGCCTGAAGCGCGCTTCGGTAGGGCCTTGATCTTTTCCCGCCCGGGGAGAGGGATTCCCGCGCGACAACCGTTTCCCCGCAGGGAACCCCAGGCCCACCCGCGCTTGCCGCATCAACAGCCCTCGATCGCCTTTGCCGGCTTGCCGCCGCTGTGGCAGCTGTTGCACTTGCTCGGCCCCTGCTTGCCGGCCACGCCAGTCTTATGACAATCCCGGCATCGGGCGTGAAAGATATCCTTCGCGGCCCGGAGTTTCTCGTTGCCGAATTTTTCGTTATGGCAGTTTACGCAGCGCAGTTTCCCGCCATCGGCCATGGCGCCGATGCCCGCCTCGCTCAGCGGTTGATGCTTGGCGTCGTGATGGCACTGCCCGCACTCCACGCCCAGCTTGAGATGGGTCTGGTGACTGAAACGGGCAGGCTTTTTGCCGTCGATGGTGATTTCCCCGCCGGGGGCCTTTACCCCTGCCGCCGAGACCGTAACGGCCGGGCTGAACGAAGCGGCCAGCAACAAGCCAAGGGTCAGAACCAATCCGGTCATCATTTTCTTCATTTTCCATTCCTCCTCTGATGTGAGTTTGCGACACGGCCCCGAAACCGCCGTTTCCCTTTTGTCTCAACCTTACGGCATGCCGCCGCCCCCTCGATAGAGGACATCCGGCCACATCCCGCCGACATCGGGCCGCACCATGGGCGACATCGGCCATGTCGGGTGGGGCCACCGGAAATATCGGGTGGAAAAAATCGTCGATCTTGTTCTTTTTCGCTCGTGCATGCTAGGCTTGATATGTTGCTTGAGCGGGGGGCTTCTTGACGACCGGGCGACAGGTTCCCGCTGACCGAGGAGGATGGTCATGAAAACGAATATCCAGGATGTGCTTGCCTACGAACTCAAAAAGGAGATCGCCGATCGGTATTTCGGATTTCGCAAACTCATCGAGGAAGACAAGCTGGGGCTGGTCGAAAAGATCCGGCAATACTCCTTTATCCTTGAGAAACGAATCAGTTTCGATCTCATCCGTATCTATATCCTGCTCAAGGATGAGGCGCTGATCCAGTCCTTCCTCGATCTCGTCAGCATCGAGGAGCGGCTTTTCTACGACGCCTTCCTCACCCATTCCCAACCCATCCAGGAGCGGGTCTTCGAAGGCGTGCGGATGCGCGGCCTGACCCGATTCAACTGCTTCTGCAACCTGGTGGAAGACTGTTACGAGCGGCTGGTGTTTCACACCGACCGCTATCGAGAGAAATTTGACGAACTCATCCAGTCCCAGGCGACCATCGACGCCGAGATCAAGCTGTTCCACCGCCAGAACGATTTCGGCAGCATCATGGGGTTCCTGCACTCCCTTGGCGATCCCGGCCGGAGCGGCGGCATGGAGGGCGGCATGGAGGTGGGCCTGTTGCAGGAGCTGGAAAAAAAGATGGATATCGCCGCCCCGCCGCCCATCGAACACGTTTTGCCGCTCATCCCGCAGCTGCCGCCCTACCATGCGGTCGCCAAGGAGATGAAACGACTGCTCAAGGAGGCATACCCGCTGCACGACGAGATATTCCTCGATACGGTGATCGCCCGCTCGGCGTTTCCGCTCTGGCGCTGACCGGCCGGCCCGACAAGCGACCTCGAAGAATGCCGATAAGGGCGGCGCGGCCTGAAAAAGATATTTTGCCTTTCCAAGGCGCTCATTCTATGTAATATCTAAGCGTAAGCTGCAGCGATCCATCTCCTCACCCGATCGCTCATTACCTATTCGGGATTTATCGATATGTCCGACGCCAACAGCTCCGAAGAAAATTTTTCCCAGAAACTGTACAAGTTTGTCGAATGCCCGCTGCTCGGGCTGTGCTTCAAGACCAGCATCACCGGCAAACTGATCGGGATGCTGGTGATCTCCCTCCTCGGCTTCAGTCTCGTTTCCATCCAGCACACCCTGGCCCTGCAGAAGGTCGACAAACATCTCCATGAACTACAGGCGGTCAGCATGCCGCAATACAAGGTCAGCCAGTATATCCTGCGGCAACTGAACGGCTTCAAGATCTCCCTCATGCACATCCTGGAACAACCGGATCACCAGAGCCCCGCTGTCAATCAGGACATACTCCTCAACCGCCAGCGGCTGGATGACTTCAAACGGATGATTACCGCCCTGCGCTCGGGCGGCAAGGTGCATGATGTGGCGCGAATCTCCAACGAAACGCTGGACGTCTTCACCGTGGAACCGGCGGCCCGGGACACCGAGGTGTCCGAATCGCTGGCGGAAATCAGTCAGGAACTCGATACCGTCGACGCGGATTTTGCCCGCTTCAGCGAAATCATCTTCAACAACGGCGGCAAGGACGACGAGGCGGAGGCCCTGGAGGATCTGCTCGGCAGCCTGGATGATTTGTACGACCTGGTGACGAGATTCACCGTTCTGGTCAATACCCGGCACAACACCATGGTCAGCGAATCAGGCGGCATCATCCATGATTCCAGGCGCGATTCCATCCTGATCAGTCTGGTCGCGGCGATCATCCTCACCCTTGGCACCATGCTCTATATCCTGTTGATCGTCCGCCCCCTCAAGGACATCCTTGAAAACATCAAGGGCATTGCCAAGGGCAAGGGCCGGCTGACCCACCAGATAAGCGTCAAAACCAACGACGAGGTGGGCCAGCTGGCTATCCAGCTGAACAAGCTGGTGGACAACATCTTCAGCCTGAACAGCTTCAAGGCGATCATCGAGGAGGAGGAAACCACCACCGATGTCCACCGCCGGCTCGCGCAGCTGCTCCATGAACGGTATCACTTCGACAAGCTGATCATTTACGAGTTGCAGGGCAACAGCAAGAAAATGGCGGTGGCCTACGCCACCGACCACGAACTGCTCTGCGCCGACGAGGTGGTTGCCGATGTCAACCTCTGCCGCGCCAAACGTACCGGCCATCCGATCTCATTCACCCAACATCCTGAGATCTGCAAACATTTCCCCTTCGGCGGCAAATATGTACACCATTGCGTGCCGATGATCGCCGGCGGCCGGGTGATCGCCATTGTCCAGTTCCTGCGCGACGCCAGCGGCACCCCGTCCGAGCTTGAGAGGTTCGAGGATTCGGTCAAGTGGGCGATGCGCTATATCAAGGAGGCGACGCCGGTGGTCGAGGCCAAGCGCTTTGCCATGGTCCTCAAGGAAACCACGCTCAAGGACCCGATGACCGACCTGTACAACCGCCGTTTCCTGGAATCCTATGTGGACACCCTGATCGCCAACTGCAAGCGCCGCCACGCCAAGGTCGGGGTGATGATGTGCGACATGGATTTCTTCAAGGAGGTGAACGACACCCATGGTCACGAGGCCGGCGACGCGGTGATCATCAAGATCGCCGAGATCCTCAAAAGCTGCGTCCGCGCCTCGGACATGGTGATCCGTTTCGGCGGCGAGGAGTTCCTGGTGCTGCTCATCGACATCAAGAGTCGCGAGGAGGTGTGCGAACTTGCCGAGCGGGTCAGGCAGACAATGGAGATCACCTCCATCAAGCTGCCTGACGGCGGCACCCTCAAGAAGACCGTGAGTATCGGGTATTGCGAGTATCCAACCGACACCGAAGGGTTCTGGGAGGCGATCAAGTTTGCCGATGTCGCGCTGTACCGGGCCAAGGACGAAGGCCGTAACCGCGCCCTTTGCTTCCGCCCGGACATGTGGACCAAGGAAACCTATTAAGCGCGGCCGCCTCCCCCTTTCCACAACCGATCTGCCTTGCGCAGCAAACAGCCCATGAAGGGGCGTCAAGGTTGCCAGCCCCTCCATGGGCTGATTTTCCATCCATGAGCCTGAACCCGCCGATGCCCCAGGACAACACCGATCAGAAGCAACAACCGACGCTGTTGACCGCCGGGATCGCCGTGGCCGTCGCCTGGACGCTGATCGCCGCCCTCTCCCTGACGGGAAACCTGTATCAACATCGCCAGGAAACAGAGGCCATCGTCCTCAATATCGCCCGGACCCATCTCGAGAAAGACATCCTCTTCCGGCAATGGATGACCCACCACGGGACCCTCTATGCGCCGGTCACGGTAGATACCCAACCCAATCCCTATCTCCAGCCCGAACATTTTCCGGAACGGGATATCGTCACCCCCTCCGGCCGGCGCCTTACCCTGATCAACCCGGCCTACATGATCCGCCAGCTGTATGAGGATGCCGCCCCGCAGAGCTCCAAGCACCCCTACGGTCGGTTAGCCAGTCTGCGCCCGATCAATCCTGAAAACAGCGCCGACCCCTGGGAAGAGAAGGCCCTGCTTGCCTTCACCGGCGGCGTCACGGAAAAAAGCGAGCTGGTCAAGGAAGCCCAGACGCTGCAGATGCGGCTGATCCGCCCGATAATTGCCGAACCCAATTGCCTGACCGCCTGTCATTCCTGGCAAGACATCAAGGCCGGCGACGTCATGGGCGGTCTCAGCATCACCATCCCGATGGCGCCTTTTATCGCGGCCACCAACAAACACACCCTCGTCATCTGGACCGCGCATCTTGCCCTCTGGCTTCTGGTGCTGGTGGGGATCGGTTTCGCCTTTGCCGGCATGCACAAGCGCAATCTCGCCCGCCAGCAAGGGGCGGTAGCGCTCCGCCGCAGCGAGGAGCATTTCCGCTCCCTCATTGAAAATGCGCTCGACATCATCACCGTCCTAGATCCGGACGGCGTGGCGATCTTCGAGAGCCCCTCCCTGCAGCGGGTTCTCGGGCATACCGCGCCGGTGATGACCCATCAGCCGCTGGTCGAGGCGTTGCACCCGGATGACCGCACCAGGGTCGCCGCCATCCTGGCACGGCTGGCGGCGCAACCCGGAACCACGGAAACCTTTGAGATGCGCTGTCAACACCACGACGGCTCCTGGCGTATCCTTGAGGCCGTGGGCCAACGCATTGCGCAACTTCTGCCGCCCGCCGCCTACGTCATCAACAGCAGGGACATCACCACCCGCAAGCTGGCGGAGGAAAAGCTCCTCTCCTACCAACGCCAATTACGCTCGCTCGCCGCGCGCCTGTCGCAGGCCGAGGATGAAACGCGCCGCGCCATCGCCAACGATCTGCATGAACAACTGGGCCAAAACCTGTCGGTGCTCAAATTGAAGCTCGGCACACTGCTGAAGGCGACGCCCCAGGCGGAGACCTTGGCGCAACTTTCCGCCTTCGACGAATTACTCGCGTCCACCATCAAGGAAACCAGGAACCTGACCTTCGAACTCAGCCCGCCCATCCTCTATGATATCGGCCTCGAAGCGGCAATCATCTGGCTGGCCGAGCAATTTCAGGCCCGCAACAGGATAATCTGCCGGGTCGAGGATGACGGCAACGAAAAACCCATTGATACGGTGCTGCGCGGGATCCTGTTCCGAGCGGTTCAGGAAGCCTTGCTCAACATCCTGAAGCATGCCGGCGCCGGACGGGTAAACATCGGCATCCGGCGGGTGGAGGAGGCCATCCGCATCGACATCGTTGACGACGGTTGCGGTTTTACCCCGCCGCCCCAGGAAAATCACACCGGACACGCCCCCGGTTTCGGCCTGTTCAGCATCCGCGAACGACTCTCCCTGCTCGACGGGGCCCTGGAGGTCGTTTCCGCGCCCGGCAGCGGAACCAGGTTGACGATGACGGCGCCGCTGCGGCAAGACGCCGATGTCACGGGCGACGAGGAAGGGTTGCCGGCCTGACCGCGGCAGGCAAGAGGCGGGTCACGATCTTCCATGCCGCCGACGGACTGCATAGCGCCGCTGTTTGCGGGAGGCCTGGGCTTCAGGCCAGATAGACGATAACCGCCCCGCTTTTCTGCTTTTCCTTCCTCTCCCACNNCCGGAATGAAAAGACCTCCCGCCGCCGTTTCAATTCCGTGAGAAGTTGCTCCACCACCTCGGGCAACACCGCCGGCCCATCGGAATGCAACCCCTTGCCGGTGATGACACGAATGGTCAGCACCCCCCTGTGCCGGGCGCTGGCAATGAATGAATAGGTCAGCCGCTCCGCTTCGGCGCCGGTGCAACCGTGCAGATCGAGCTCCGCTTCCGGAGCCGGATACTGTTTGATCGAACGGCGCCTCCCACCGCCCTCGGCCCGGCGCAGGTTTTCCAAGCGCTCAGCCATGGCCTGCCGCCCTTCGGGCTCGGTCAACGCCTGATCGATGGCCTCGGCGAATGAGGGGGCCTTCTCGTCGACACCGAAGGCGGCTTGCAGATCCTCCTGTTCGGCAAGAACGGGAATCTTCTTTTTGCTCCGCAACGGTTTTGGCGGCCGGGAGGAACCGGCGGCAGGAGGCAAGGGCCGCCCGGCCGCAGCTCTGCCCGTACGAAAATCAGGACATTTCCGGCGCTGTTTCTGACTTTGCTGTCGTCGGCCCATGGCAATTCGATCGGAGATGAAGGTTGGTCGGGGCTTGGCTGCGGCAACGTTATCCTACCTTGCCGCCCCCCACCTTTCAAGGGAAGCGAACGATCTGCACCGGCTTTACTCTTTTCCGGTGCGTTTTTCCGGAAAGGCCTTACAATTGGCGGCACCCCCACGATGACATGCCGGCAACCGATACGGAGCAGCAATGGAACCAAACGCAGCAGCGGAACAGTTTCGCACCGAAGGCGCGATCGCCGCGGTCCGCCCCTACGGCGGCGGCAACATCAACGATACCTTCCTGGTTGCCTTGCGGGACAACCCGATGCGGTATATCCTCCAGCGGCTCAACCCGGTCGTGTTTCCCGACCCGGGCCTGGTGATGGCCAACCTGCGGCTGGTGTCGGATCACATGCGCCGGCAGCTGCCGGCGACGGCAGCGGACGACGGCTGGCAGGTGGCCGAGGTGATTCCCTGCCGGCACGGCGCCGACTACCTTGTCGACGCCAACGGATTTTGCTGGCGGATGACGCGCTTCATCGAACGCTCCAGGGTTTGCGAAACCGTCACCACCCCGGCCGAGGCGCGAGAGGTGGGCGCCGGCCTCGGCCGCTTTCATCGCCTGCTGAGCAATCTTGACGTCACCCGCCTGCACGACACCCTGCCCGGCTTTCATGTCACCCCGCAATACCTCGCCGCCTACGACAGCGTTTGCGACAACTCCCCACGGGAAGACGCCGCCTGCCGGGCGGTCATAGAAAGGCGCCGCTCGGGCGCGATGGTCCTGGAAGAGGCAAAGGCGCGCGGGGTGTTGCCGCTCCGCGTGATGCACGGCGACCCCAAGATCAGCAACTTCCTCTTTGGCGAGGGGACCGGGCGGGTGGTGAGCATGGTCGATCTCGACACCGTCAAGCCCGGCCTCATCCAGTATGATCTGGGTGATTGCCTCCGCTCCTGCTGCAACCCGGCCGGCGAGGAACCGACCGATCTCGCGGCGGTTGCTTTCGACCTCGAATCCTGCCGGGCGATTGTCGGGGGATATCTCGCCGAAAGCGCCTCTTTTCTCACCGAAAACGATTTTCGTTTCGTCTACGATGCCGTGCGCATCATCACCTTTGAGCTGGGGCTGCGTTTCTATGCCGATTATCTGGCCGGCAACCGTTACTTCAAGGCCCGTGACGATGAACACAATCTCCGCCGGGCCAGGGTTCAGTTTCGCCTGCTTGCCAGCATCGAGGCGCAGGAAGAAGAGATCCGCGCCATGGCCGGAGGGGAGCGATGAGCGCGTGGCAACCCTTGCGCCCCTTCGCCGAGGCCCCGGCGGTTACGGTGCGCGCCGCAATCGAACGCCGCCCGAACGAGCTTTGCCTGCGATACCTGCTGGCCGGCGACCTCGCCGCCCTGATCATCCCGCCGGTACGGGATATGCCGTCGCGGCGGGACCGGCTATGGGAATATACCTGCCTCGAATGCTTCTTCGGCCAGCCGGGCCGGCCCGGCTATCGGGAGATCAACCTCTCCCCGGCCGGCGACTGGAATCTCTATGCCTTTGACGATTACCGACAGGGGATGCGCGAGGAGGCGGCGGTTCAAGAGCTGGCGGTGACCGTCACCACCACCGGCGATACCGTTGCCCTCTCCGCCCTGCTGCCCGCCGCCGAGCTGTTGCCAGCCTCGGGCGCGATCGAGGCCGGTCTCTGCGCGGTGCTGCAGGAACAATCGGGGCGCAAGAGCTACTGGGCCCTGCGCCATCCGGCCGCCCAGCCGGATTTCCATGATCGGCGCGGCTTTGTGCTGAATTTATGACATGGCGTTGGCGGCCTTCCTTGGGCCGCGGGGATATCAAATGTCTGCTGAACACCAGATGATGCCGCTCTGGCGCGTCCATGCGTTGATGGTGCTGGCCGCCGTTCTCGTCTCCACCTCCTTCGTGGTGGGCAAAGCCATTGCCGCCGGCCTTGACCCGGCGGTGCTGACCCTGATCCGCTTTCTCGGTGCGGCCGTGCTGTTTGCCCCCCACGTGCACCGCCGCCACACCCTTGCCCCGCCCTCTCCTTCGCGGTTGCGCGGCTATGCCGCGATCAGCTTCGTGCTGGTCGCCTTTTTCTGGTGCATGTTCGCCTCCCTGCGGTACACCTCGGCCCTCAACACCAGCGCCCTATTTACCCTGGTTCCAGGAATCTCCGGGATATACGGGGCGTTGTTGCTGCGGGAAAGGCTGGGGATCTCCCGGCTGCTGGCGCTGTTGTTCGGAATGGTCGGCGCGCTGTGGATCATCTTTCGGGGCGACTGGAACCTGTTACTGTCCCTGGCCTTTAACCGGGGCGATCTGATCTTTCTTGCCGGCTGCTTCGCCATGGCCCTCTACACCCCGCTGGTCAAGCTCTTCTATCAACGGGAACCCATGGCGGTGATGACCTTTTGGGTGCTGGTCACCGGGGTGGGCTGGCTGTTGCTGTTGTCGGCGCCCAGCCTGCTGGCCGTGGCCTGGCGACAGGTCCCGCCCGCGGTCTGGGGCGGAATCGCCTATCTGGCTGTTTTTTGCACCATCATCACCTTCTTCCTGACCCACTTTGCAACGCCCCGCATCGGCTCCACCAGGGTCATGGCCTACAGCTACTTCTATCCGGCCCTGGTCCTTGGCCTTGACTGGCTGCTGGGCCAGGAACTGCCCCCCATGCAGACCCTGCCGGGGGTCATCATCGTTTTGCTGGCAACGCTGGTGCTGCAGCGCGGCGCGGCGGCGCAGGCCTCCCCCGCCGATGACACCGGGGCGGCGGGCGGCCCCCCCCCCGCCNNATGACACCGGGGCGGCGGGCGGCCGCCCCGCAGCCCGCCCCTGACCTTTTTACAGCTTGATGCTGCGCCCCTGCCGGATGTAGGTGGGAATGGCGAGGTAATTTTCCAGCGCCCGCGCCTGTTGCCGGTGGGTTGGCGTCACCATCGCGCATCCCTGCTTGACTGTCGGCCTCTCCGCGTCGCCTGTGGCTGCCAAAATTCTTGATGCCGCCATGAATCCCGCCATGAATCCGTGCTCGCTGCTTGCCATCTGCATCTCCTCTTCTTGGGTTACTCGCAATCGGTGCTTGTTTTGTCGTTGCAAATAGCCTACCCTTGCACCTGGGACAGCTGCTGTC
>DHYT01000104.1:12778-13264 GCA_002415465.1 Desulfobulbaceae bacterium UBA5123 | reverse complement strand
GAGCATCCTCCGCGACATCGACTATTTACGCTATCAAATGACCGCGCCCATCGCCTATGACAGCTCCCGCCGCGGCTATTATTACCGAGAAGAGCAGTACCGTTTGCCTGCCATCGACCTGACCGAAAGCGACCTCTTTGCCATCTGTATCGCCGAAAAAACCCTCATCCAGCATGAAAACAGCCCCGTTTATCAGCGACTGCGCACGGTCTTTGACAAGATCGAGGCCTCCCTGCCGGCCTCGGTGTCAGTCGAGCCGGACTGGCTGGCCGAAAGCCTGTCGGTGGCCCCGGAACCACAGACCAGCATAGACCAGGCGGTATGGAGCACGGTCACCGAAGGGTTGCGAAAACATCTCACCCTGCGGATTTTGCATGAACGGCCCGGGGCAAGCGAGCCCACGGAGAGGCGTTTTGACCCATACCATATCGTCCATTGCGCCGGGGAATGGTATCTGATCGGCCACTGCCATCTCCGTGCCGCCCC
>DHYT01000104.1:3078-12730 GCA_002415465.1 Desulfobulbaceae bacterium UBA5123 | reverse complement strand
GCTTCAACCGTGACCATGCCCCCTACCTGCTGGAACGGCAGTGGCACCCCGAACAGGCGATCACCAAACTTGACGATGGCGGCATTGACCTGACATTTCCGGCCGCCAACCTGCACACCGTGCGGCAATGGGTGTTGTCGTGGGGCAGCGGCGCCAGGGCGCTGGCCCCCGCATCCCTGGTGGCGGCGATCAAGACGGAATTACAAAAGGCCGCTGCCGGCTATGACGAAGACGGCGCACCCCTTGCACAGGGAGGATGAAGGAACGATGCGTGATTACAAGAAGGATTGGCGACGACTGCTTGTCTGGTTGCTGGTCGGCTTGATCCTCGCCGGTTGCGCGGGTAAGCAAATAGAAGCACCCCTTCGGGAAGCCGAGCCGGCAGAAACGTCTTTGCCGCTACTCGGCTATACCATCCAGGTTGGCGCCTTCGCCAACCTGGATTATGCCGTCCGCCTGATGACGTCCCTGCAGGGGCAAGGCCTTGAGGCATACTACTTCAAACATTCCAGCGGATTGTTCAAGGTGCGGTTCGGTGATTTCTCCACCAGGGAGGCGGCTCTGCAACGTGCGATAGCCCTGCAAAAACTTGGCGTCATCAAATCGTTTTACATAGTCATGCCCACGGAATACGCGGTCGCCAAACGCAAACGCGACGGCAACGTTGCCCTGCGGAGAAGCCTTATCGAAACAGCCGAACAGTTTTTGGGCATCCCGTACAAATGGGGCGGAGAGTCCTCCGAGGACGGCTTTGATTGCAGCGGTCTGGCGATGACCGTCTACCGGCTGAACGGCCTGAATCTGCCACGCAACTCGCGACAACAGTACCAGACGGGACGAGCGGTGCAAAAGGGTGAACTGCGGCCCGGCGATCTGATCTTTTTCGCCACCATGGATGACGTCCGGGTGAATCACGTGGGTATCTATATGGGAGATGCCCGCTTTATCCACGCCCCCAAAACCGGCAAAACCATCCGCATCGCCTCGCTGGAAGACGAATATTTTGCCAAGCGGTACCGGGGCGGCCGCACCTATCTGGCAAACACCCCGGCCGTCGGCAATCCCTAGCGAAAGGCGTTGGCGAGATTCGCGCCGCGGGCATTGTCGAGGTTGGCCCCTTTCAGGTCTGTCCGCGTCAGGTTGGCATCAGTCAGGTCAGCCCCGGTCAGGTTCGCCCCGGCCAGGTTCGCCCCGGCCAAGTTCGCTCCCCGCAAATCAGCCCCCTCGAGATTGGCCCCGCGCAGATTGGCGCTTCTGAGATTGCTGTTCCGCAAGCGGGCCCGCCGGAGGTCGGCGCCGGGCAAGTTGGCGTCGAGTAATCGCGCACCTTCCAGATCAACACCGGCCAGGTTGCAACCGGGACAATCCTGGGCCATCTCCAGATGGAAAAAACGGATATCGGTCTCGGTGTGTATTTCCGGCGGCGGCAGACGATTGTATGCCGGGGGATGCTCCTCGCGGGACGTGGTCGCAGGGCGGCTGCCGGAGGAGGCGATCGATGCCGAGGGCTGCCCCGGCCGGGAGCTTGCGCCGGCAGCATCGCGGGAATTGCCCTCCTGCACCGTAAAAGTTCCGACCTGCGCGCCGTTATCGGTAAACTGGCGGTATTCATCCCCAACCTGATAAATCGTGTAGCAGAAATCCTCAACGCCGCCCAACCGCTTGAAACGGAGACAAAGCCTGCCCTGCTCGTCAACCTGCCAACGCCCGGCTGTTTTGGTGTTTTCACTGTTGACGCCGGCAAGCTTGCCGTCGAGAAAGCATTCCACCGTTGCCTCAAGATCGTATTCCTTCATCTTCAGGGTATTGCCGCCGACCAGGGCGCTGACGGCCTCCGCCGACATTTTTTTGCCGCCGGCGGCAATGGTGGTGTCCACCGCCTTGGTTCCGCAGGCAACGAGCAAGAAAAGAAACGGAAGGGTCACTACAAACGACGTCACACGCACAAAGCGCCTCCTTGGAAAAGCGGGAACACGGATCACGAAGGACAAAAAACCTACCAAACCTAACCAGTATCACCATAACGTAAAAAAGTCGACCGTCAAATACCTTGGCCCTAATCGTCGATTTCGATATCGCAATGCCCGCAGATGGCGCAGCGCAGCATGGGATCGAGCCGGTCAAAGACCAACCGCCAATTTTCATCGGCGATCCGCCCGCCGATCTCAGCCTTGCACTCTTCACACACCCATTTGTCGCCACTCGGCGTTTCCCACAGTTGCATCCAATTTCCTCCCTCAGGTATTGCCGGACAAGTGATGACCAAAACCGCCCGCGGCAAGAGGTTGCCAGCTGCCACCACCATCCTTCACTATTTTATATATAACAGGATATTTAACAGACAGTGGCCGTTGTGTGCTGTAATATTTATGCTTATTTGAAGGCCGGCCGATAAACAACTCATGCAGCCAGGGAACACCCCCCGGCCTTTTTTCCGAGGACAAGAAATATGATGGAAATTCCCATCCGCACCGAGGTCATCCGCCTCGGGCAATTACTCAAACTTGCCGCCGTTGTCGAGAGCGGCAGTGAAGCCAAGGCGCGGATACAGGCCGGGGAGGTCTTGGTCAACGGGGAAGTGGAAACCCGCCGGGGGCGGCAACTCCGCCCAGGAGATCAGATACGGATCGACCAGGAGGAATTGCGTATTATTCGCGAATAAAAAAGGTAACGGATCGTGACCAAACGTTTTTTTGTTGGCCTGCGTGTACGATCCTGTTAGTATAAAAAAGGTATGGGGGATATAAGGGGCTGTTTCCTGTATCGAACGCAAGCGAATCCAACCTTCTGTTACGATTAGTACCTGATGTATAACCAGCACAACTTAGACCTCACCAAAGGTCTATCGAGTGAATGGAGTATTGCATGCACGATAAATTAATGATCGTTTTCACCAGTGAACGGGGGAAAACCAGATCCTTTGCTATTTCCAAAACCAAACTGAGACATGCCGCCTGTCTTTCTCTCATTGTCATCGCCGTTTTAACCGCCGTCAGCATCGCCGGCGTCAAATTCTCCTACCAGAACGTCGCGTTGCGCATCAAGGCAACCACCCTCCAACGGGATCTCGACCATACCCGTTCCGTGTATGAAAACTTCCAACAACAGGTGGCCGAGCAGGAAGCGGAAAAGGAAAATCTGCTCCAGACCACCCTTGCCGAGTTGAAGAAACGCAGCAAAATCATCGAATCGATCTTGAGCACGGTCGGGGTTGATCTGCAAATCGCCAAGGGCTCGAAAAACACAGGTGGTCCGTACACCAACGTCAGCGACCAGTCCTATGAGGAACTCACCTTCAAGGTAGACCATTATCTCGAAACGATTCAGTCAATCCCCCTCGGCGCGCCGACCACCGGCAAGATCACCTCTACGTTCGGCAAACGCATAGATCCCATCAACAACCGCCCCGCCTTCCACGAAGGGGTCGACATCAAGAACAAATTCAGAAGCCCCATCACCGCCACCGCCGATGGAGTGGTCTCCGAAAGCGGGTTCACCAGCGGCTATGGCAACTATGTGGTGATCAACCACGGCAACGGCTTTTACACCCGCTACTTTCACATGAACAAAAGGGCCGTGGCGCAGGGTGCATCCGTTACCCGTGGCCAGCTGGTGGGTTACATGGGGACGAGCGGACGCAGCACCGGCACCCATCTGCACTATGAAATCAAGTACAAAAACAATCCGGTCAACCCGCTAAAGTTTATGCAAATAGCCAGATACATCAAAGAAAACAAGACTATCGCCAGTGGCAAGTAGGGGTAATACTTCCTGTAACAGCAAGCCCTGAGGAATAAATGATGAGTTTCTTCAAGAAAGATCCGATGGAGAATTTGGCGCAAGACAACAAAGAGATGACCACCAGTATCATCGGCAAGGATATGGCCATGGTCGGGGACATCTGCTTCAAGGGCAAGTTGCGGATGGATGGCAAGATCAAGGGCAATATCAAGGGTGATTATTTCATTCTCGGTGAGACCGGCCATGTCACCGGCGATATCGAGGTTGCAAACTTTACCTGCCAGGGGCAGGTCGACGGCAATGTCATCGTCAAGAAGCTGCATGTCATCAAGGAGGGCACCATCAACGGCAAGGTTGAAACCAGCGATTTGTCGGTGGAGTCCGGTGCGGCGTTGAACGGCGAAATCAAGTCCCGCAGCAAGGATTTGCGACTGGTGCCCGGCACCTCTATCCCCGAAGAGGAGTGGGAAAAGAAATTACAGGCAATCCCACAAAAATAATCGACTGCCGCTCAACAAAAACCCATGGCGCCTTCTCCCTCCTCGCGGAGTGATGGAGGCGTTTTTGTTTCCGTTGCACAGCCATTTTCTGCTACACAAGAAAGAAGTGGCAACGCTTGCCGAATGGTTCCCCCGGCGCCGCGGCGGATATTGACCTGAAGGAGAATGCAATGCAGGAAGAATTTGCGGTTGTCCAAAAATTGTATTCCACCGTGGTGGAATTTGTCGTCCAGTACAGCTTTCAGATCATCGGCGCCATTATCATCCTGTTGCTTGGCGTCAAACTTGCCAACTGGCTGGCGCGGGTGATGACCGGCTTTGGCGAAAAGAAGAAACTCGACCCCACCCTCACCGGGTTCCTGGCCGGGGCCGTACGCATGACCACCCTGGCCTTTGTCGTCATCATCGCCATCGGCAAGTTCGGCATCTCGGTAACGCCGTTTGTTGCCGCGGTCAGCGCCCTGGCCTTTGGCGGCAGCTTCGCCATCCAGGGGCCGCTGTCGAACTACGGCGCCGGCCTTTCCATCATCGTCAGCCGGCCCTTTGTGGTGGGCGACACCATCGCCGTCAAGGGGGTGACCGGGGTCATCGACGAGATTCGCCTTGCCTGCACCATCCTCTCCACCGAGGACGGCGAACAGATCACCATCCCCAACAAACATATCGTCGGCGAGATTATCCGGAATTCCTTTGCCTGCAAGGTGGTGGAAACCTCGGTGGGGGTTTCCTACAACGATGATCCCGGTGCCGCAATCGCGGCCATCACCGCCGCCCTGGCCGCGATCGCCGACATCTCCCAGGAGCCGCCGCCACAGGTCGGGATCGAGGCCTTCGGTGATTCGGCCATCAACATCGGCATGCGGTACTGGGTGCCGACCAAAAAATATTTTCAGACCTTTTACCGGGCCAATCTCGCCGTTCACCAGGCCCTCGCCAAGGCGCAGATCACCATCCCCTACCCGCAGCACGACGTACACATGATCCCGGCCGGGTCAAAGGAATCCGCCCCCCCCACCGCCGCCTGAGCGGAACCTGCCGGCGAGCGCGCGAGGTCGATATTTGCTCGGCCTCTGCGCGCTCGCCGGCCATTTTCATGGAACTTTTTTTGGCGCCCGCAGGTCAAAAAAAACGGATCGCCCGTTCCGAACCACGGTACACCCCTGTGTGCGCCTTCAAGAATGCTTGCGGGGCGCGGCCCCCGGTAATTACAGTAACGGACGCTTCCCGCGTCTTCATTTCATCTATCCCACAAACAGACGGCGAACATGAACAGTCACGAACTTTTCAGACAGCAACGGCAATGGCTTGAAGGCCAGATCATCGGTCAGGGAAAACTGATCGAACGGCTCCTGATCGCCCTCCTCGCGGACGGGCATCTGCTGGTGGAAGGCGCGCCCGGCCTTGCCAAAACCAAGGCGATCAAAAGCCTGGCGCAGACCATCAGCGGCGACTTTCACCGCATCCAGTTCACCCCGGACCTGCTGCCAGGCGATGTGACCGGCACCGAGATCTACCGCCCCGAGGATGGCTCCTTCCACTTCCAGCGCGGCCCGATCTTCCACAACCTGGTCCTCGCCGACGAGATCAACCGNNACCTATCCCCTGCCCGAGGCGCAACTCGACCGCTTTCTTATGCATGTCTCCGTTAATTATCCGAATCTCGAAGCGGAACGGCAGATCCTCGCCCTGGCCCGCAACGAGGCGAGTGCCCGCACCGTCGCCCCGCCATATATCCTCGGCCATGAAGAGATCCGGGCGGCGCGGCAGGCGGTCCTGAATATCCACATGGCCGCCAATGTCGAGGAGTATCTGGTCCAGCTGGTGATGGCGACCAGGACGCCGCAAAGCTATTCCGAGCAGCTTGCCGGCTGGATCGAATATGGCGGCAGCCCCCGCGCCACCATCGCCCTCGACCGCTGTTCCCGCGCCCTGGCCTGGCTGCGCGGGCGGGATTTCGTCATCCCCGATGACGTGCAGGACGTGATCCACGATATCCTCCGCCACCGCTTGATCTTGAGCTTCGAGGCCGAGGCCAACGGCATCACCAAGGATCAGGTTATCGACTCCCTGTTGCAGTTTGTCCCCGTGATCTGAAATGGTTGCCCGAACCTCCCTTGCACCGGAACCCCGCGGGGCGTACAGCGAGCTTGCCGACCTGGTCCGACTGCGCTACGGCGCCCGGGACCTCAAGCTCAACCGCCAGCGCAAGACCTTCAGCCCCTTGGTCGGCCCCCACCAGAGCCGTTTTCGCGGCCGGGGAATCGAATTCGACGAGGTCCGCGCCTACCAGGCCGGCGATGACATCCGCAACATCGACTGGCGGGTGACGGCGCGATCGGGCCGGCCGCACACCAAGCTTTTTCATGAGGAACGAGAGCGACCGGTGCTGCTGTTGGTCGACCAGGGGCTGCCGATGTTTTTCGGCAGCAGAAACTGTTTTAAATCGGTGCAGGCGGCCCATGTCGCGGCCCTGCTCGCCTGGGCCGCCCTGCAACAGAACGACCGGGTGGGCGGACTCGTTTTCTGCGGCGGCGATCGGGCCGAGGTTCGACCGCAACGGAGCGCCAAAACCGTCCTGCAACTCCTCCGCGACATCAACGCCTTCAACCGCCGCCTGCACCGACAACTGCCGCCGGCCGGGGTCGGCCTCTGCGAGGCGCTGGAGGAGTTGCGCCGGATCGCCCGACCGGGTTCGAACATCTTCCTGGTCAGTGATTTCAGGAACTGCCACAGCGAGGGGAAAAAACACCTCCATCAGTTGAGCCGCCACAACGATATCTCCGCGATCCAGATCTACGACCCGCTGGAACAGGAGTTGCCGCCCGCGGGCTCCTACAGCGTCACCGACGGCGCCCGCCGCACGCTGCTCTTTACCGGCAACCGAGACTTGCGCCATCGCTATCAACAGAGCTTTGCGCAAAAAACCGACAACCTCAGACAACTCCTCGGCCCCATGGGCATCCCGCTCCTGCAGGTCTCGACCCTGGACTCGCCCCTTGCCTATTTCCGAACCCTGCTCGGCACGCGATGAACAACCTCAACGATCCCCTCGCGCAACTGAAAGACATCCATCTGCCGCCACCGGTGGGCTGGTGGCCGCCGGCGCCCGGCTGGTGGCTGCTGGCTACCGCCCTGCTGATGGCGCTGATCTGGGCCGGATCGTGGCTGTGGAAGCGGTACCGCGGCGGCCGCGCCCGTCGCGAGGCGTTGCGCCGCCTGGATCTGCTCCGCGATGCGGAGCCGCACCTCCTCCCGACCGAGGTTGCCCGGCTCCTCCGGCAGCTCGCCATCGCCCGCTACGGCCGCGCCGAGGTGGCCCCCCTCACCGGCGCCGCCTGGCTGCAGTTCCTCGACCGGACCGGCAAAACCGATCAGTTCAGCATGGGGCCGGGGCTGGCGCTGGGGACCATGCTCTATCAACCGACGGTGGCGGTGGAGCGTGAGCAGCTCTGCCGGGTGGCCGAGGCCTGGATCAGGAGGCAGCGACCATGTTGACCATTGTCTGGCCGTGGATCTTTCTGCTGCTGCCCCTGCCCTGGCTGGTCTACCGGAAGGCCCCCAAGGCCGTGCGCGAAGAGGCGCCGCTGTTCGTCCCCTTCTACAACGACCTCGAGGAGATTGACGTGCCGCAAACGGCGCGCCGCGACACCCGGCTGGCCCGGATACTCCTGCTGTCGCTGCTCTGGCTGCTCCTCCTCGCCGCCGCCAGCCAGCCGCAGTGGATAGGCGATGCGGTCGCCCTGCCGGTGAGCGGGCGCGATCTGATGCTGGCGGTGGACATCTCCGGCAGCATGGCCCAGGAGGACATGGTGATCCACAGCCAGCCGGTGGCCCGGATCACCATGGTCAAGGAGGTGGTGAACGACTTCATCGACCGCCGGCAGGGCGACCGCATCGGGCTGCTCCTCTTCGGCACCGAGCCTTATATCCAGGCGCCGCTCACCTTTGACCGGAAAACGGTCAAGACCCTTTTCGCGGAAGCGCGGCTGGGCTTTGCCGGCAAGCAGACCTCGCTGGGCGACGCCATCGGGCTTGCGGTCAAGCGTCTGCAAGAGCGGCCCGCCGACAGCCGGATCCTGATCCTGCTCACCGATGGCCGCAATACCGCCGGCAACGTGGAGCCCCTGCAGGCGGCCAAGCTCGCCGCCCAGACCGGGGTGAAGATCTATACCGTCGGCGTAGGCGCGGACGAGATGGTGGTCCAGTCCATCTTCGGAGCGCGGCGGGTCAACCCTTCCGCCGACCTCGACGAGGAAACCCTGCAACAGATCGCCGCCCTGACCCAGGGCCGCTATTTCCGGGCCAGAAACAACGACGAACTGCAAGGGATCTACACGCTCATCGACAAGCTGGAACCGGTGGCACAGGAGAGCGAATCCTACCGGCCGGTCAAGGCGCTCTTTTACTGGCCGTTGGCCATGGCCCTGGTGACAAGTCTTCTGTTCGCCCTGGCCTGGCCGGCGCTGACCCTGCTCGACAGCATCCGCCAAAGGGGGGCCGCGCGGTGAACGGTTTCGATCCCGCCAATTTTCATTTTCTGCGCCCCCTCTGGCTCTGGGGCTGCCTGCCGGCACTGCTGCTGTTCATCCTGCTCTGGCGGGCGCAGGCAAAATCCGGCTACTGGCATCGGGCCATCGATTCCGCCCTGTTGCGGCATCTGCTGGCGGACGCGCCCGCCGCTCGCACACGGTGGCCGCTGCTGCCGCTGCTGGCGGCCTGGCTGGTGGCCAGCATCGCCGTTGCCGGACCGGTGTGGGAAAAATCGCCCCAGCCCGTACGACAGAAAATGGATGCGCTGGTGATCATTCAGGATCTCTCGCTTTCCCTCTACGCCCAGGATCTCTCCCCCAACCGCCTCACCCGCGCCCTGCAAAAACTCGGCGACATCCTCCACGCCCGCCAGGAAGGAACCACCGCCCTGGTGGTCTATTCGGGCGACGCCTACGTGGTCGCGCCGCTCACCGACGACACCCGAACCATCGGCGGCATGGCCTCGGCCCTGTCGCCTGCGATCATGCCCAGTTACGGCAGCAACCCGGCGGCGGCGGTCGAAAAGGCGCTGCAACTCTTGAAGGATACCGCCGTCAGCCAGGGGCGGCTCCTGCTGATCACCGACGAGATCAGCGAGGCGGATCTGGCCGCGATCTCGAAGCTTGTCGGCCGCACCGAAAACACCCTTTCGGTTCTGGGCGTCGGCACCGAGGAGGGCGGGCCGATCCCCATGCAGGAGGGCGGCTTTCTTAAGGATGACCGCGGCAAGCTCATCGTCCCAAGGCTGAACCGGGCCCTGCTGCAACAACTGGCGGCGGAGAACCACGGCCTCTACCGCGATATCCGGTTGACGGACGACGACATCAATGACCTGCTGGCGCCCCCCCTCCAACTGCCCAGGGAAGAGGAGTACCGGCGGG
>DHYT01000104.1:291-3012 GCA_002415465.1 Desulfobulbaceae bacterium UBA5123 | reverse complement strand
AGCAGGCGGCCGCCGCCATGGCCCAGGACGACCCGCAAAAAGCGGCCGCGCTGTTCAGGGCCAAGCCGTGGAAGGCGGCGGCCCAATACCGCGCCGGCGACTACGAAGGGGCGGCCCGTACCCTCGCCGACGCCAAGAGCGCCGACGGGCGCTATAACCTCGGCAATGCCCTGGCCAAATCAGGGAAGCTTGCCGAGGCCGTCGCCGCCTATGAACAGGCCTTGCGGATCGACCCGAAGCTCGCCGACGCCGCCGCCAACAAGAAGCTGGTGGAAGAGTTGCTGGCCGCCCGGCAGAGGCGGCAGGACGATCGGGGGGCGGAAAACCGGCAAGACAAAGATGGTCAGGACGGCAGGCAGGAGCAGGGAATGGAGCCGCAGGGCCAGGAGCCGGGATCCCAAAACGGGCCGCAGAATCCGGCCGACTCCCGGCAGGGCGAACGGGACGGAAAAGCCAGCCCCTCTCCCGCAGCCGACCGCAAGGCCGCCGGCAAGCCCGAGAAGCAGGAAGCGCACGCGGCGGGAGGGAAAACCGAGCCTGCCCGCCAACAACCGGCAACCNNCCGAGGCCGGCCCGCAAACGGCCGCCAAAGCCGATCAAAAGCCCGCTGCCCGCAGGCCGCCCGCCGGCGCCGACGGGAAACCGTTGTCCGAGGAGCAGCAACAGGCCTTACAGCAGTGGCTCCGGCAGATCCCGGACAACCCCGGCGGCCTGTTGCAGCGCAAATTCGAATACGAGTATTCCACCCGCCAAGGGCGGCAAAATCGCCGCCCGGAAGGAAAGATCTGGTAACCATGAAACGCAAGAGCATCCTCTCCGCTGTTGTCTGCTGCCTGCTGACAAGCCTTCTCGCCGCCGTCGCCCAAGCCGGGGTCATCGCCAGGGTGGACCGCAACCGCCTCGCCATGGACGAGACCTTGACGCTCACCATCAGCAAGGAGGGCAACTCCTTCTTTTCAGAACCGGACCTGAGCGCGCTGGAAAGGGATTTCTCCGTGCTGGGGCAAAGCCAGAGCAGCAACACCCAGTTCATCAACGGCTCCATGACCTCAACCTGCCAGTGGATCGTGGAGCTCGCCCCCAGGCGGGCCGGCGAGATTGTTCTGCCGCCGTTGCGGGTCGGCGGGGAGCAGACCGCGCCCATCGCCATCCATGTCGGCCAGCCCTTGCAGCCCACCCGGTCGGACGGGGCCAGCATCTTCGTGGCAACGGAGCTTGACCGGCGCACGGTGTTCGTGCAATCGCAACTGCTCTTCACCATCAAGATTTTCTGGGCGGTGGAGGCGCAGATCAATGACCCCGACGACCCGGTTCTCGTCGATGCGCTGCTGGAAAGGCTCGGCGACGCCACCTACAAGAAAGAGATCAACGGCCGGGTGTACTCGGTATTTTCACGCAGTTACGCGATCTTCCCACAGAAGAGCGGAACCCTGGAGATCCCGGCCATCCCGGTGGACGCCATGGTGGCGACACCCCGCCGGCAGAGCGGTTTTTTTGATCCGTTCGCCGCTCGCGGCAGGCAGGTGAAGCTCCGCAGCGACGGGACCAAGGTCACGGTCATGGAGAAACCGCCCGGCTATCCGGCCCACACCCCGTGGCTGCCCGCCGATGACCTTTCCGTGCGGATGCAGTGGAGCACCGATCCCCGAGAACTCAAGGTGGGCGAATCCACCACCGTCACCATTACCACCGTTGCCAAGGGGCTGCTGGCGGCGCAGTTGCCGCCCATCGCCATCGCCGGGACGCCCAATCTCAAGCTTTACCAGAACAATGCGGAAGAGAAGAACGGCAAGGACGCAGGGGGGATCACCGGCAGCCGCACGGAAACCATCGCCCTTATCCCCACCGGCCCGGGTGAGCAGGAGTTGCCGGAGATCCGTATCCCGTGGTGGGACAAACAGCAACAAAAAATCCGCTATGCGGCGGCCCCGGCAACCCGAATGGTTTTTCACGGCACCGCGCCGGTGGGCCACGCCGCCGCCCCCCCGGCAACGCCGCCGGTGCGACCGCAAACGACGGCGGATCATGCCGCCGCCGGCCCCGTTGCCGCCGAAGCCAGGCCGCTTTTNNCTTCTGCTCCGGACCCGCACCCGCCTCGCCGCCCTGACCGCACCGGCGCGGCAGCCCCGGACGGCATCCGGCGATCGCGACCTTGCCGCCGAAGCCGCCTCGCAACAGCTTGAAAAAGCCTGCCGGGTCAACGACGCCCCAGCCGCCAAGGCGGCGCTCATCGCCTGGACCAGGGCATTCCGGCCGGAACGTGCTCTCCATCCGGGCGCAGACCTTGACAGGATCGACGGCGAGCTGGCCGCCCTTGTCAATACCCTGGATCGCCATCTCTACGGCCGGGATGGGGCGGGAACATGGGACGGCGGCAACCTCTGGGCGCGAGTGCAGGAACTCCAGAAAACCGCCGCCAAATCCGCGCGGGCACGGGAGCAAATCGTCCTGCCGCCACTCTATCGGAACAAGAGGGATACACAGCCTTAAAGCTGACCGGCGAAAAGACGGCCAGGTCCGGCACAATGCCGCGGAACCGGATAGTGCGGGCGGGAGAGAAGGTGGAGCGCGCCGGCCGCCCATGCCGGACTCTCCCGGCGTTGCCGGTCGATCTTAGCGGGCAAATCCCGCCAGTGCCCCTTCGTAGGCCTTTCTCGTTTCTCGGTTGAAACAGACCAGGATGACCTTTGCGAGCGCCGGGTTTGCCGCCAGGGCGGCATG
>DHYT01000104.1:0-284 GCA_002415465.1 Desulfobulbaceae bacterium UBA5123 | reverse complement strand
GGGGAAAGCCGTACACGCCGGTGCTCACCGCCGGCAAGGCGATGGTGGCGAGGCGGTGCTCCCTGGCAAGGTGGAAGCAGTTGCGGTAGCAGGCGGCCAACAACTCGGCCTCCTGCTGCTTGCCGCCGCGCCAGACCGGACCGACGGTGTGAATGACGAAGCGGGCTGGCAACCGGTAGCCCCTGCTGATCTTCGCCTCGCCGGTTTTGCAGCCGTGCAGGGTCCGGCATTCGGCCAGCAGTTCCGGCCCGGCCGCCGCATGGATCGCCCCGTCCACCCCGCCG
>DHYT01000004.1 GCA_002415465.1 Desulfobulbaceae bacterium UBA5123 | reverse complement strand
GTATGGCATGCAGACCCTGGATGATGCGATCATGGAGGTGCTGCAGAAGGGATGGATCTCCCCGGATGCCGCCTATATTAACTGTATTGAAAAGGCGAAATTCGTCTCCTTCCTCAAGACCCCGCCCACCGATTTCACCGATATCTGATCATCGGGGCGGTTGGTTCATCGTTGTCGCGACCAGGGCGGCGCCGTCGGTGGTGAAGGTGACGGCGCCGTCTTCGGCGGTGTTGAACACCGTGGCGCCGTTCTGCCGCCAGCGGCGAACCGCCCCCGCCTCGGCCATGCCGGCTGGCCGGTTGTCGCCGGCGGAAATCACGATATAGTCAGGAGCGACGGCCGCCATGAAGCCGTCGCTCAACGACCCGCCGCTGCCATGGTGCGGCGCGAGCAGCACCCCCGTGGCAAGGTTGCCCCCCTCCCGCAGCAGTCTCTTTTCCGCTTCCGCGTCGATATCCCCAGGGAACAGAAATGATTGGGTCCCGAACGTGAGCCGCAAAACCAGGCTGTGGCGGTTTGCCGCTTTTCCCGGCGATTTGTCGGGCGCCGGCTGTTTGCTCTCCGTCGTTGCCGGCGATGGGTTCAGGCAGTCGAGGCGGAGGCGGTTGTCGCCATAGAGCGGGGTCGCGCCCTGCGGGGAGCGGACGGCGATGCCGAGTAGGCGGGCTTCCCTGAGCAGGTTTTGATATTCAGGCGCGGTTGCGGGCTGGCCGTTGATCCATAATGTTTTGGGTTTGAAGTTTTTGAGGATGAACGGCAAGCCGTTGTAGTGGTCGGCGTGGGGATGGCTGACGATGACCGCTGCCAGCCTGGTTATGCGCCGCTTCCACAGGAAGGGGGCGATGACCCTCTCGCCGACATCAAACTGGTCGCCCAGGTAGCTGCCGCCGTCGAGAAGAATGGCGCGGTGGTGGGGGAGTTCCAGCACCGTGGCGCTGCCTTGGCCGACATCAAGGACCGTGACCTTGAGGATGTTTCCCCGTGCGGCGATGGCGGTGCCAAGGCAAAGGGAGCCGGCAAGGGCGAGAAGGGAGGCGGTTGCGAGCGGCATGGCTGGTCGGAAGCGGCGGCGCTGGCTGAAGCCGAGCAGGGCGAGATAGTAGAGGCATATCTCGGTGGCGGTCGGGGTGGGGAGCCGGATGGAGGCAAGGGGCAGGGCGGCCATGGATTCGGTGAGGTAAAGGGCGCCTTTGAGGCCGACGCCGCCGAGGAGGAAAAGCTTGCCGGCAACCCAGGGGGAGATTGGCAGGAGCAGGCAGGCAACGAGGCCGATGGCCAGCGCCCACAGGCAGATGAAGGGTTCGACAAGCAGGGTTGCGAGCGGACTCAGGGTGGAGAGGCGGTTGAAGTGNNAGCGGCAGAACCCCGGCGGTGGCGGCCGCTGAGACGGCCAGCGCCGCCAAGAGCCAGTTGCGCAGTTTGTGCCGGGTCGCGGCGTCTGGCCCAGGCGGGTGGGAAGCGAATATCTCGGTGAGGCGCGGGTAGAGAAGGGCTATGGCAATGACCGCCGCAAACGTGAGCTGGAAGGAGGCGGTATGGATCAGGGGCGGCTTCCAGGACAGGAGCAGGAAGGCGGCGATGGCGATATTGACGGGGATGGACCATTGCCGATCGAGGAGGATGGCGAACAGAAAAACCGTCGTCATCGCCAGCGCCCGGACCGCCGGGGTCTGCAACCCGGCAAGCAGGGCGTAGGCGCAGAGGACCGGCAGGGTGAACGCCGCGGCGGTTTTCCATATATCGAGGTAAAGCAGCAGCCGGGTTGAACGTTTGAGGAGCCAAACGATGGAAGAGGTTGTCAGCAGGGCGATCAGGCCCATATGGGTGCCAGAAATCGCCAGCAGGTGGACACAGCCGGCGGCGGTAAAGTATTCGATGATCTCCGGCGCCACCGCTGAGCGATCGCCGAGCAGGAGCGCCCGGTAGAGGGAGGCGGTTTGCGGCTCAAGGGTGCGGGCGAGAAAGGCGCCGACCCGGTGGCGCAAGCGCTCGGGAAGGTAACGAAGTTGCTCCAGGGGGGCGGCCGGTGTCGGCAGATACAGTTTCTGGAGGAATATCGGGGAGGAGAGCCAGCCGGTGATGCGGATGTTGTCGCCGGCGAGGTGCTGGCTGTAATCGAATGCCCCCGGGGTGAGAAAGGAGCGGGGATGCTTGAGGGTCGCCCTGGCGAGGAGTCGGTCGCCGGGTTCGATCCCTTCTGGCAGGGGATGCTGCATGGTCAGCAGCACTCGGCCGTTGCTCGGCATGATCTCGCCGTCGGGAAGGATGAGTTGCTCGGCCTCGATCAGTATCCGGCTGCGGCCGGGAGGGGTGGCGGGCATCTGGGTGAGGATGCCGGCGACGGTTGCCTCGCGGCGTTCACGAATCTGGTTGTGGATATCGCGAGGGGGCGAGGGCGGATCGGCAAAGGGGGCGGCGCGGATGACCCCGAGGGTAAGGAAGAGGGGGAGGAGGAGGGCAAGGGAGATCATCTGCCGCCGGCCATGACAGGCGATTGATACCGCGAGCGCGGTGGCGGAGAAGATGGCCCACAGGTAAATGGTCGGAAGAAGCACGGTGAGCTGCGGGGAGAAAAAGATCCCGGCGGCAAAGGCGATCACGGCGGGGGGGGGGGGGGGGGGGGGGGCGCGCGCGGGGGGGGGGAGAACAGGGGGGTCTGCCCCCTTGGGGAGGGCCTGGGGGGGGGGGGGAGCCTCGCGGTGCCCCCCGCCATGATGACGCACGCCAGCGTGCCCCGGGAGATGCGGGAGCGGATGGGCGTGTTCCCCGAGTACATTCGCGTCTCCGTCGGCATCGAGGACGTCGAGGACATCAAGGAAGACCTGGACCAGGCCCTGCGNNGCATCTGGGTGATAGGTCATGGGCGCTAAAAAAAGCCCCGCCGTTGCCGACGGGGCTTTTGGTCTTACCGTCTAGTCGAGGAAATGCTTCAATTTCTCCCGACGGCTTGAATGACGCAGGCGGTTCAGGGCCTTCTTCTCAATCTGCCGAATCCGCTCACGGGAGACGTTGAACCGTTTGCCGATCTCTTCAAGGGTGTATTCGGCGTCCTCGCCGATCCCGAAACGGAGACGGATGATCTTTTCCTCGCGCGGGCTCAAGGTTTCGAGAATGCCCTTCACCCGGTCGCTCAGTTCGCTGTTCTTGACCGCCTCGTAGGGAGAGACCGACTCCTGGTTTTCAAGGAAGTCGCCCAGGGTGCTGTCGTCGTCGCCCACCGGGGTTTC
>DHYT01000172.1:3918-4076 GCA_002415465.1 Desulfobulbaceae bacterium UBA5123 | reverse complement strand
CCATCTCGGTGTTCATGCCGGTGGCGGTGACGATGCCGGCGCCGCTGCCGGAGGTGGCGGTGGTTCCCTTGTGGACCATGTTGAAGCGGTCGCCCACCGCCGCATGGGGATCGCTGATCGGGTCCATGGTCTTGTCCACCGGCACCGACTCGCCGGTG
>DHYT01000172.1:0-3899 GCA_002415465.1 Desulfobulbaceae bacterium UBA5123 | reverse complement strand
ACACCAGGCCCGCCCGCCGCACCCGGGCGTGGGGGGCCGCCATGGCCATCAGCGCCGCCATGGCCTTTTCGGCCCGAAACTCCTGCACAAAGCCGATGAGGCTGTTCAGCGCCACGATCACCAGGATGGCGATGGCGTCCTCCCCCTCGCCGATCACCCCGGAGATTGCCGCCGCCACCAGCAGCAGGATGATCATCGGGTCGCGGTACTGATCGAGGAGCATTGCCCAGAGCGGCCGGCGCTTGCCCTCGCGCAGCAGGTTGGGACCGTGCTGGGCCAGCCGTTTCTTTGCCTCGGCCGGGCTCAGCCCCTCGGGCGCGGTTTGCAGAAAATCCCAGATCGATTCGGTGGTCTGGGTATGGGGGGCAGGGGTGGGCGTGGGCATCAAGCGTTCCTCGGCGGCGGGCGGTGAAGGGGATTTCTTTTCATCTTATATCCTAGGGAAACCGGGATGCAAACGCCGGGCGCGAAATGGGCGCGTTCAAGGGGCGGGCGGGCGGAAACGGCCGAGTGCTTCCAGGTTGCGCTGCGCCTCCTGGTGGCGCGGATCGACGGCCAGGGCCCGTTGGAGATATGCCGCCGCCTCCGGGTATTCACCCTGGGCAAACAGGATCAAGGCGATGTTGTTGTAGGCTTGGGCGTTGTCGGGGGCGAGGCGCAGTGCTTTCCGGTACAGCGCCATGGCGTCGGCAAGAGCGCCCTGCCGGTGCAGGGCGATGCCCATGTTGAGGAGGAAGCCGGGGTTGTCGGGGGCGATGCGGAGTGCCTGTTGCAGATAGGCGGTGGCCGTGGCGAGATCCCCCTGTTTGCCGTAGAGGACGCCGATGGCGGCCAGCGCCTGCGCATCGCCGGGATTTGTCGCCAAGACCTTGCCGTAATGCAAGAGGGCGAGATCGATGCGGCCGATTTGGGCGTAGGCGTGCGCCAGTTGCGAGTGCGCCATCAGCAGGCGCGAGTCAAGCTGCAGCGCCTTGCTGAATTCCGAAATGGCCTCGGGGTAGCGGCCGGCCTCCGTCAGCGCCATCCCGAGGTTGTAATGCGGTCGGGATTTGCCCGGCGCCTTGGCGGCGATATCCTGATAAAAGGCGATGGGTTCCCGCCAGGTCTGGTTGCGCTGATAGGTCCAGAAGGAGCAGAGGGCGATGATGGCGGCAACGCCGATGCATAGGAATGGCCGGAGCCGCGCGGGACGAACGGCCGCCGCCGGCAGGAGCGCCAGCGGGAAGGCGGAGGGCAGGTAGAGGCGATGCTCGAAGACCGGTTCAAGGCCGATGAAGGAGGATTCCAGGAAGAGGTTGCCCAGAAACCAGAGCAGGGCAAAGGAGATGAGTCGTTCCTGCTTGGCGATGGCGCAGGCAAGAACAAGCAGGGCCAGCAGGCCGGCCATGGCCGGCAGGGTTGTAAGCGGCTCGGTCAGGCCGTGGGAGATGACAAAATCATGATCCAGGCTCAGCCGGGAGGGATGGGGCAGGAGCAGGAGGCTGATGTAGAAGAAGATGACCCGGCTTTCGGTCAGCAGCCGTTCCGGCAGGGAAAAATCGCGGTAATGGAAGCTGCCTCTGATCGTCTCCAGGGGGCGGCCGTCGGTGTAGAGATAGCCGGTCAGCAGCACGATTACCAGCACGGCCGCGCCCCACGGGATGGTTTTCCTGAGCCAGTCGCGGTCGAGATCCCTGAAGAAAAAGAATTCGTAGAGAAAAATGAAAACGGGCAGGGTGATCGCGGTTTCCTTGGCGGCAAGCGCCAGCCCCCAGGTCAGCGCGGCGGCGCAGAACCAGCCCCGGTGGCTTTGGGCGGCCTCCATGCGGACCCTCCCCCGCACATAACTGAAGAGGGCAAGGAGAGAGAGCATGGCGGCAAGGCTTGTCATTCTCTGGACAAGGTAGGTTACCGCCTGTGTCTGGATGGGATGGGCCAGCCAGAGCAGGGCGGCGAGAAAGGCGAGCAGGCGCGGATGGTCCTTGATGCCGGCGGCGGGCAGGGAAAAGGTTGTCGCCAGGAGTTGAAAGAGCAGGAGGGCTGCGGCCAGATGGATGGCGATGTTGACGAGATGGTAGCCCGGCAACCGATCCTGATGGAAGAAATAGTTGAGGGCGAAGGAGAGATTGGCCAGCGGGCGATTGCGGGTGGGCGCGTGTTCGACCACGTCGGCGAGTTGCGACAGGGAAAGGTTTGTGATGCGAATGGCGTTGTTGTCGCGGATGTTTTGGATGTCGTCGAAGTAAAAGGGAACGTGCAGGGTATTGACATAGATGAGCGCGCCGACGGCCAAGAGGATGGCGGCGAAGAGCCAGGTTGCGCCCGGTCTGTTTTCGGCGTTGAGTTGCATGATGGACACCCTTACGATTTTTTCCGGTCGCGGCGGTTTGGGGGGCTGGGGAGCGGCTTGCGGCCGGCGCCGGGTGCGCCCCGTTTGGCGATATAGACCACATGGCGGCGGCCGCCACGGCCGGGCCGCTCCTTGGTGAAGGAGAAGCGGGCATCGCTCAGGCGGCGTTCAAAGGTCTTGTCCGGATCTTCCGACCAGATCGCGAAAACGCCGCCCGGCCGCAGCGCCGAACCGCTCAGTTCAAGGGCCGCGTCGCCGTACAGATGGTCGTATTCCGCCGCCTCCTGGTGGGGCCCTTCGTACAGATCGAGGATGATGGCGTCAAAACGGCCGGCGTCGCTCCCCATGGCGGCGGCGGTGATCAATGTCGCCACATCGGCGATCTCCACCGTCACACGCGGGTCGTTGACCGCGCCGTCGGTGAGGTGGGCGATGGGGCCGGAACACCACTGCAGCACCACCGGGTTCAGTTCCGCCACCACCACCCGGGCCCCGGCGGGGAGGTGGTCGAGGGCGGCCTTCAGGGTGTACCCCATGCCCAGGCCGCCGATCAGCACGCGCGGATCGGTCTGGTTGCGCATTGCCCGGCAGGCGAGTTCCGACAGGGACTGTTCGGACCGGTTGGCGGTGGAGGTCATCAGCACCCGGTTATCGATGGTGATCAGGAAATCCTTCTCGCCTCGTTGCCGCAGTTCGAGGCGTCCTTCCTCGGTATCGGCGTTGTCCAGCACCTGCCACGGTTTGGCCATTGGCTGTGTCCTTTTGTTTGTGGGAAGGGCGTTGAACCGGCTTCAGGCCGGCGCGGCGGCGGTTTCCGTTCCCGATGGCGCATCGTCGGCGGTGCGGGAGGTGAAGTTGATCAGGTATCTGGCCCCTTTCTCCGCTTCCTCGCCGATCTTGCGGATATGACTGCTCTGTTCCAGATGATGCACCATCTGCCGCGGGGTGAGGTCGCCACGGGTTCCGGCCCGCAGCAGGGCGGCCTTCAGGTGGCTATAGGCGTCGTTCAGGTTTGTCAGCAAAAGGGCGGTCTCCGGGGCGGAATAGTTCTCCGCCTCGCTGTCGGCGCTGGTGATGGTTTTGACCGCCGCCCCCTTGAACCGGGCGATCTCGGCGGCCACCTCGGGATCATGCACCGGCTGGATGTTCTGCTGGAGGTTGGCAACCTCGATGGCCAGCTCGGCCATGATCGTGTAGTAGCCGGTGACGCGCAGGGCGTTTGGCAGCACGCCGTCGAGGTCCTTGGGGAGGTGGCCGCGCTGGGTGGCGGTGCTGAANNCAGGGTGTCGAGCACGGTTTTATCCGCCTGCAGCCGGGCACTGGGGCCTTGCTCGCTGCTGATCGCCCCCTCGGCCATTCTTCGGGCGATGGCGCCGATCCTCCCCAATTCCTTGGCCAGGGCGTGCATGGCCATGACCGGCGTCGAGGTCACGGTGCTGTCGAGATAGCGGGGCCGCGCCTCATCCTCTTCGTGACTGCGGAACCAGCCTTCCAGGATTTGCACCAGCCGGCGGGTGAGCGGCAGCATCAGGATAACGCCGAGGAGGTTGAAAAGGGTGTGGAAAAGCGC
>DHYT01000213.1:2277-11535 GCA_002415465.1 Desulfobulbaceae bacterium UBA5123 | reverse complement strand
CGCCATCCATCCGGTGGCCGGCCGGATGCCGGGGCACATGAATGTGCTGCTGGCCGAGGCGGATGTCTCCTACGATCTGCTCTATGCCATGGAAGACATCAACGACGACTTCGGCGAAACCGACGCGGTTCTGGTGATCGGCGCCAACGACGTCGTCAACCCGGCCGCCAGGAGCAACCCCAGCAGCCCCATCTACGGGATGCCGATTCTGAACGTCGATGCGGCCCGGACGGTAATCGTCCTGAAGAGGAGCATGAATCCCGGTTTTGCCGGCATCGAAAACGAGTTGTTCCTCAAGGATAACACCATGATGCTGTTTGGCGACGCCAAGAAGTCGGTGCAGAATCTTCTTCTCGCCCTCAAGGAATAAGGGCGGGCGAGGTGCGGCGGTGTTGGATTTTTTTTGGTTGCCGGTTGCGGGCGCAAGTGTAAATAAGCCGTGATAACAGTGAGTTGTGGCTGTGCAGTTTTGTGAATAGTCATTCAGTATTTTCTTGACAGTCTTGCCCGAAACCGCTAAGTAGGAATAGCATCGAGAAACGTCCCGATGCTTTCATGTAAAGGAGCTGCTTTCGTGGAACCGCAAACCCTTTCGGATCTTCTCTATGTGGCCGCCTTCTTTCTCGGCGGCCTGGCCTTTGCCGTCGGCCCCTTCGTCATCTCCCACCTTCTCGCACCCCGTACGCTGCAGCCGAAGACCAGGCAGGTATACGAATGCGGCATGTCGCCCATCGGCGACGCCTGGGTACGCTTCGGTATCTCCTACTACCTCTACGCCTTGATGTTTCTGGCGTTTGACGTGGATGTGCTGTTTCTCTTCCCGGTGGCGATGGCCTACAACCAGGCCTTTGCGATCAGGGATTTCGTCGAGCTCGTCATCTTTGTCGGCATTCTGTCGCTGGCCATTATCTATGCTTGGAAAAAGGGAGTCTTCACGTGGGAACGGAAAGTATACAATCCCCGATAGTGCAGTTTGTCGCCCTCGATAAACTGATTGCGATGGGGCGCGCCAACTCGTTGTGGCCCATGACCTTCGGTCTCGCCTGCTGCGCCATTGAGATGATGGCCACCGGTTGTGCCCGCTTCGACCTCGACCGGTTCGGCGCCGGCGTGTTCCGTCCCGCCCCCAAGCAGTCCGACGTGATGATCGTTGCCGGCACCATCAGCAAGAAGATGGCCCCGGCCATCGAGACCCTGTACGAACAGATGCCGCACCCCAAATGGGTGATCGCCCTCGGCAACTGCGCCATCTCCGGCGGACCGTTTGTCTTTGAGGGGCAGTACGGGATCGTCGAGGGCGCCGACAAGTTTCTGCCCGTTGACGTCTATATCCCCGGCTGCCCGCCGCGGCCTGAGGCGTTGATCGAAGGCATCCTTGAGCTTGAGGAAAAGATAACGGGCTCACGCCGGTGGCCCCGGGTGGAGGCTGGTTGATTATGCTGCGCGATCAAATCAAGACGGCGTTGACGGCCCTTGCGCCACTCGCCATCACCGAAGCCGACCACGCCAAGAAGGGGTATGACCTTGATGTGGCGGTTGCCGCCGAGCAGGTCACGGCCGTGGTCGAGGCCATTCGCAAGGCGGAATTCTTTATCGAGGCGGTGACCGGAGTCGATTGGCTGGGTGAGCAGGCGGCCATTGCCGCGGAGGCCGCGAAGGCGAGCGCGGCGGCGGCGAAAAAGGCGGCCGAGGCTGCAGCGGAGGCCGGCGCCGAGGCGGCGCCTCCCGCGCCTGAGCCCCCGGCGGCCGAGCCGTTGCCCGATGAGATGGAGGTCGTCTACGATTTCGCGCATTATCAGGAGAATTGCCGGGTGGTGGTGCGCACCCGGATCCCGCGCGATAACCCCGAGTTGCCCACCATCTCGGCCATCTATCCCGGCGCCAACTGGCATGAGCGGGAGACCCATGATTTCTTCGGGATACGTTTCCTTGGCCACCCCGACCTGACGCCGTTGCTTCTTCCCGAAGATGCCGATTNNNCGAGGTGCCGGAGCGGGCCGAGTATATCCGGGTGATGACCGTTGAGCTGAATCGCATCTCCAGCCATCTGCTCTGGATGGGCGCCTACCTGCTGGACCTCGGCGGCTTTACGCCGCTTCTCTACGCCTTTGACGATCGCGAGAAGATTCTCGACATGCTGGAGCGGGTGACCGGCTCGCGGTTGACCTACTGTTATTTCCGCTTCGGCGGCCTGTACAACGATGTCGATGAGCGGTTTATCGGCGATGTAAAGGCGTTTGTCGCCAGGATGTGGTCGCGGCTGCCCATGTATCATACCCTGGTCACCAAGAATATCATCCTCATGGAGCGGCTGAAGGGGATCGGCATCATCGATGCCGACATGTGCCGCCGCTACGGGGTCACCGGGCCGGTGGCGCGCGGCTCCGGCATCAATTTCGACGTCCGCAAGAACGAACCGTACTCGGTTTATCCGGAGTTTGATTTCGATATCCCCGTCTATACCGAGGGGGATTCCATGGCACGGTACATGGTGCGGATGGACGAGATCGAGCAGTCGCTGCGGATTGTCGAGCAAGCTGTAAGCCGGCTTCCCGACGGTCCGGTGATGGCTGAAAAGGTGCCCAAGGCGCTCAAGCCGCCCAAGGGGGATTACTACCATGCCGTCGAGGCTGCGCGAGGCAGCTTCGGGGTGCGGGTGGTGAGTGACGGGACCAATACCCCGTACCGGCTGAAGCTGCGTTCACCGACCTTTTCCAACCTGAGTCTGTTGGCCGAGGTGGCTCGTGGGGTAACGGTGGCTGATGCCGTCGCCTTCATGGGCAGTCTGGATCTGGTTATTCCCGAGATCGACCGCTAAGGAGTTGTGTATGAATCCAGAAATTGTCAGGGTGTTGGGCTATATAGTGGCGATCATAGCCTTTGTCGCCCTGAACGCCGCCATGCTGGTGTGGATGGAGCGGAAGGTGGCCGGCCATATCCAGCGTCGGATCGGACCCAAGGAGGTCGGGCCTTTCGGGCTGCTGCAGTCGTTCGCCGACGGCATCAAGCTGATGACCAAGCAGTTGATCGTGCCGGAGGGCGCGGATGTGCCGCTGTTCAAGGTGGCGCCGATGCTGGTGATGATCCCGGCGGTGATGTGCTTTGTCACCATCCCGTTCAGCGAGCAGCTGGCGGCGCGCAATATCAACGTCGGCCTGCTGCTGATCTTCGCCATCGCCTCGATCAACGTCTTTGCGCTGCTGCTCGGCGGTTGGGCCTCCCACAATAAATATGCGGTGATTTCGGCGGCGCGCGCCGTCTCCCAGAACGTCGCCTATGAGATCCCGATGCTGATCACCGCCATCACCGTGGTGATGTTCACCGGCACCATGAATCTCAACGAGATCGTGATGGGGCAGGCCGGCGGCTTCTGGCACTGGAATATCCTGCCCATTGCCAAGAACGTCGGCATGGTGGTGCTGATGCCGGTATCCTTCCTGATCTTTTTCATCTGCTCCATGGCCGAAACCAACCGCGCTCCCTTCGATCTCGGCGAGGCCGAAAGCGAGTTGGTGGCGGGGTTCCATACCGAGTACGCCGGCATGGGTTTCGGTCTGTTCTTCCTTGGCGAGTATGCCAACGTCTTTATCGGGTGCAGTCTGGCGGTCATTCTTTTTCTCGGCGGCTGGCAGTGTCCGTTTGGCTTGTTTCCGGGCGTGCATTGGTTCCTGCTCAAGGTCTATTTCCTGATCTTTGTGGTCATGTGGGCGCGCTGGACGTTTCCCCGGACGACTTTCTACGGTTTGCTTAACTTGTCCTGGAAGATTTTGATCCCGGTTTCGTTGTTCAACCTGGTGCTGACCGGCGCCTTCATCAAGGTATTCTGATCATGGGCGGTTACTTCAAAGAGATTTTCGACGGAGCGCACAGTCTGGTTGCCGGCATGGGCGTAACCCTCAAGTACTTGTTCCAGCCGGTGGTCACCGAGCAGTATCCCCATGTCGCGCCGACCATGCCGGACCGTTTCCGCGGGCACATCGAGCTGGTCGCAAGCGAGGAAACCGGCGGCACGCTCTGTATCGTCTGCGGCATGTGTCAGAAGGCATGCCCCTCTGGCTGCATCACGGTGGCCGGCGAGAAGGTGGAGGGGGTGAAGGGGAAGGTGCTGACCAAGTACGAGCTCGATTTTACCAAGTGCAGCCTGTGCGGGATCTGCGTGGAGAGTTGCAATCCCGGCGCGATCACCTTTTCCAAGGATTACAATTTGGCGGGTTTGCGCAAGGAAGCGTTCATCTATGATCTCAAAAAACGACTTGAGGAACGGAAGCGATGAATCCTCCCATTTCTAGTGCCGAGGGCCTTGCCGGGCTCGTCTTTCTGGTCATGCTGGCGGCTACCGGCCTCGGGGCGCTGATCGCCGTCAACGCCGAGCGCACCATCCGCGCCGTGGCCGGGCTTGCCCTCTGTTTTGTCGGGGTGGCCGGCATCTACTACTTTCTGCAAAGCCCCTTCGTGGCGCTGATGGAGTTGCTGATCTATGTCGGCGCGGTCTGCGTGGTGCTGGTGTTTGCAGTGATGCTTGCCGAGCCGCGGCCAGAACAGCAGATCGGCAAGCGTAACGCCATTGTCGGCGGCTTCAGTTTCCTGAGCGCGGCCCTCCTGACCTGGGGCCTGATCGCCCTGTCCGGCGGGGTGGCGTGGAGCAAGGCGCCGATGCGGATCAACGACGGCTCCCTGCGGGATCTCGGGCATTCGCTGCTGACCAACTACAGCATGGTTTTTGAACTGGTTTCGGTGGTGCTGCTGGTGGCGATCATCGGCTCGCTGGTGCTGGGCCGGGCCGGAAGGAGCAAGGCATGAATATCCTTGATTTGAGCAACCACCTGCAGACCTATCTGACCATCGGCGCCTTCCTGTTCGGCATCGGCTTCTTCGGTCTTCTGCAACGGCAGACCCTGATCGGCATGCTGATCTCCGCCGAGTTGATCCTGGCCGGGGCGTCGGTGAACTTCATGGCCTTTAATCGTTTTCTTGCCCCGGACCCGACGGTGGGGCAGGTTTTCACCCTGTTCATCATGGCCATCGCCGCCGCCGAGGCCTCGATTGCCCTGAGTATCGTTATCGCGGTGTACCGGAACTACAAAACCATTGACGTGGTGGATGTCGCCGACCTCGAGGGGTAAGGGCGTTTGCGGAATTATTTTCATGGCGGGCCGTGCGGATGCGAAGTTTGGCCTGCCATCATTGAGATGAGGAAAATGGGCTTATGGAAGTCATTGTAACCAGTAAACTGTTGCTTGCCCTGATGGCGCCGCTGGTCGGGTCGCTGCTGGTGATGCTCACCGGCAAGCAGCCGAACGTTCGGGAAGCCTGTTCCTTTGTCGCCGCCGTCTGCATGTTCCTTATCGTCGCCTCCCTGATCCCGGCGGTGACGGCCGGCCATAAGCTCCTCTTTCCGATCTTTCAGATCCTGCCGGGGCTTTCCGTCACCTTGCGGGCGGACGCCTTTTCGATGATCTTCGCGGTGGTCGCCTCCTTCCTCTGGATACTGGCGGTGTTTTACTCGGCCGGTTATATGCGGGGGCTCGAGGAACACGCCCAGACCAGATTCAACGCCTGTTTCGCCCTCTCCCTGTTCGGGGCGGTGGGGGTTGCCTTCTCCGACAACCTCTTCACCATGTACCTCTTCTACGAGATCGTTTCGGTCTGCACCTATCCGCTGGTCGCCCACCATCAGGATGCCGAGGGCTATGACGGGGCGCGTAAGTACATCATCTATCTGACCACCACCGCCAAGGGGCTGGTCCTGCCGGCGATGATCCTGATCTACGTGCTTACCGGCACCCTTGATTTCGCTAACAATATCCATACCGGCATCTTTCCGGCCGACGTCAGCTCGACGCTGGTGACCATCCTCTATATCTGCTGCATCCTGGGTTTTGCCAAGAACGGCATCATGCCGGTGCACCACTGGCTGCCCGGCGCGATGGTCGCCCCGACACCGGTTTCGGCGCTGCTGCATGCGGTGGCGGTGGTCAAGGTCGGCGTCTTCTCAACCACCCGGGTAATGCTCTACGTCTTCGGCGTCGATCTGATGAGCAGCCTCAACCTGGGCATCCCCACCGCCTATTTTGTCTCCTTCACCATCCTCATGGCCTCGGTGATCGCGCTCAGCAAGGATAACCTCAAAGCACGCCTCGCCTACTCGACGGTGAGCCAGCTCTCCTACATCATCCTGGGCGTCGCGCTCCTCACCCCCAGCGGTATCGAGGGCGGCCTGGTGCATATCGCCAACCACGCCTTTTCCAAGATCACCCTCTTCTTCTGCGCCGGCGCCATCTATGTGGTCGCGCACAAGAAGAACATCTCAGAGATGAGCGGTCTCGGCCGGGCCATGCCCTGGACCTTTGCCGCCTTCGGTATCGCCTCGCTGTCGATGATCGGCGCGCCGCCGGCGGCCGGGTTCGTCACCAAGTGGTATCTGCTGATGGGTTCCATGGAGGCGCATCAGGTGGGGATCCTGCTGGTGCTGATCGCCAGTACCTGTCTCAACGTCGGTTATTTCGCCCCGATCACCTATAAGGCATTCTTCGGCAAGCCCGCCGACGGGGTGGCCATCGCCCGGATGAAGGAACCCCTGTCGATGATCGTGCCGATCATGATCGCGGCGATTATCTCCATTATCATCGGTATCTATCCCAACTTCATGATGACCTTTGTCAAGGCGGTGACCGGATGAACATTGTCAAGCTGATCGATTTTTTCCGCGATCGATTGCCCACCGTAATCAAGTTCTGTTACGGCGTGCTGGCGCTGCTGGTGGTGATCGATGTCTTTGTCGACAAGGAGCACGCCCATACCGCCATCGAACATCTGCCCGGATTCTGGTCGGTGTTCGGATTTATTGCCTGCGCTCTGATTATCATCATTTCCAAATGGTACGGCCATCTTGGAATCATGACCCGCGAGGACTACTACGATGAATGATTTCTGGCTGCATCCCGCGCTGATCCTGATCATCGGCAGCTTCATGCTGCCCCTGATCAAGGGGCCGGCCAAGAAAACCTTCCTGCTGCTGGTGCCGATCCTGGCCTTTCTTGACGTATTCATGATGCCCAAGGAAGGGATCTTCGGGGTCGTTCAGTTCATGGACTGGCAACTGACCTTCGGCCGGGTGGACGGTTTGAGTCTGGTCTTTGCCTATATCATGACCCTGATGTGCTGCATCGGCACCCTCTACGGCCTGCATGTCGAGGAGGACGCCCAGCACATCGCCGCATGGCTCTATGTGGCGGGCTCGCTGGGGGTTATCTTCTGCGGCGATTATCTGGTGCTGTTCCTGTTCTGGGAGTTGATGGCCTTTGCCTCGGTCTTCCTGGTCTGGTTCCGGCGGCGTCCTGAGTCGCTGGCCACCGGTTACCGGTACCTTCTGGTGCATGCCTTCGGCGGCATCATCCTGCTGGCCGGTTTCGTCCTGCGCTATCAGGCCACCGGCGGCGATCTCTCCTTCGGCCATCTGGATGTGGAGTCGCCGAACCTCTATACCTATCTGATCATGATCGGCTTTATCTTGAACGCCGCCGTGCCGCCGCTCCATGCCTGGCTGCCCGACGCCTACGGCGAGGCGACGGTGACCGGCGCGGTCTTCATGTGCGCCTTCACCACCAAGACCGCCATCTATACCTTGGCCAGGGCCTGTGCCGGGATGGACATCCTGGTGCCGCTGGGCGTAATCATGGCCCTCTACGGCGTCGTATACGCGGTGCTTGAAAACGACTCCCGGCGCCTGCTCGCCTACCATATCATCAGTCAGGTCGGCTACATGGTTGCCGGCTGCGGCATCGGCACCGCCATGGCGATCAACGGCGCGGTGGCGCACGCCTTTGCCCATATCCTCTACAAGGGCCTCCTTTTCATGGGCTGCGGGTCGGTGCTGCATATGACCGGCAAGAGCAAGTTCACCGAGCTCGGCGGTCTGTACAAGAAGATGCCGCGCACCTTTGTCTTCACCCTGATCGGGGGGTTGTCGATTTCGGCCTTCCCCCTCTTCAGCGGCTTTGTCAGCAAGTCGATGATCGTTGCCGCCGCCTTCAGCGAGCATATCCTCTGGGCGGCTTTTCTCCTTACCCTTGCCTCCGCCGGTACCTTCCTTCACACCGGGCTCAAGGTGCCGTACTTCATCTGGTTCGGGAAGAACAACTGTAGCCAGGAAACCTGGGACAAGGCCGCCGATCCGCCATGGAACATGCAGGCGGCCATGGGCGTGGCGGCATTCCTGTGTATCTTCATCGGCTGCTATACCCCGTATCTCTACAACATGCTGCCCAATAAGGAGGTGGTGTACCATCCCTACACCGCCTATCATCTCTCCGAATCCATGCAGATTCTGCTCTTCACCGCCTTCGGCTTCTTCCTGTTGATCAAGAAGCTTGCCCCGGAGCCCAAGATCAGTATCGATCTCGACTGGTTTTATCGGATGGGCGCGCGCGGCTTCATGTGGCTGGTGCGCAAGCCGATACAGACCATCGATACCGCGTGGGGCGAGGGGTACAAGGTGATGGGCCTTACGCCGCTGATGACCGTGTCCCGGTTCTGGTCGTGGTTTGACTGGCACGCCATCGACGGCGTGGTGGACGGCATCGCCCGTTCGGTGCGATCGGTGGGCGGCGTGGTGCGCAGGCTGCAGAGCGGACAGGTGCAGTATAACCTTTATTACGCAGTTTCGTTTGTGGCCCTGATGTTGGTCGCCTACGTTCTCTGTTAATCAGATCTGTTTGAGGTTCACCGGATAATGGATTTCCTGATAATGAATGACGGCGCTCCCCTGTTGAGCATTCTCATCTTCCTCCCCCTTGCCGGGGCGCTGGTGCAGATGCTTCTGCCCGGTGACAATGCCGCCCGCATCTGGGCGCTGGCGGTCACGACGGTGACGGCGGTGATTTCGCTGCCGCTCTATAGCCGCTTTGATCCCACCACCGCCCTCTATCAGTTCGGCGAGCATCATGCCTGGATTCCCTCGCTCAATATCAGCTATACCCTCGGCATCGACGGCATCAGCCTGCTGCTGGTGCTGCTGACCACCCTCCTGATGCCGTTGTGCGTGCTGGGCTCCTGGAAGTATATCGAGAAGCGGGTCAAGGAATTCATGGTCTGCCTGCTGCTCATGGAGGCCTCCATGCTCGGCGTCTTCATGGCCCTCGACTTCATCCTCTTCTATATCCTCTGGGAGGCGATGCTGATCCCCATGTACCTGCTGATCGGGGTATGGGGCGGGCCGCGCAAGACCTATGCCTCGATCAAGTTCTTCCTCTACACCCT
>DHYT01000213.1:935-2122 GCA_002415465.1 Desulfobulbaceae bacterium UBA5123 | reverse complement strand
ATGAAGAAGCTGATCGCCTATTCCAGCGTCGGCCACATGGGGTTTGTCACCCTGGGCATCTTTGTCCTCAACACCAACGGCATCGAGGGCGCGATTCTGCAGATGATCAACCATGGTGTCACCACCGGTGCGCTGTTCCTCTGCGTCGGCATGATCTACGAGCGGACCCACAGCCGGGAACTGGCCATGGCCAAGGGGGTTGGCCGCTATATGCCGGTGTATGTCACCTTCCTGGCCTTCTTCTCGCTCTCCTCGCTGGCCTTCCCCGGCACCAACAGCTTCGTCGGCGAGTTTCTGATCCTGGTCGGCGGCTTTGCCAAGGACAAGATGGTGGCGGCTTTCGCCATCCCCGGCGCGGTGCTTGCCGCCGCCTATATGCTGCGGATGTTGCAGAAGGTGATCTGGGGCGGCGCCGACAACCCGGATCAATCCTATCTCTCCGACTTGAATCTGCGTGAGATCGTGACCCTGGCCCCGCTGCTTGCCTTTGTCTTCTGGATCGGTCTTGCCCCCAAGCCGTTCATGGATGTGATGCATGCCAGCGTTGCCAATCTGCTTACCCAGGTGCATGGGGCGCAGGGCACCGCCCAGATTGCCAGGATATTGCTTCCCTGATCCGGGAGGCGCCATGGAAAATTTTGTGAAGGATGGACAATGAATCCAATGCTGTTTTTACCCGAGTTAGGCCTCCTTTTCGGCAGTCTGCTTCTCTTCATCTTGAGTCTTTCGCCGTCGGGAGGAACGCGGGCGCGTAACCTGACCCTGGGGGTCGCCCTGGTATCGCTGGTTGCCGCCTTTGCCGCCTTCGGTCAGGAGGGGAGCCTCTTCTATGCCGCCTACTCCGTGGACCATTTTACCCAGTTGTTCAAGCTGCTCATCGTCGCCGGACTGGTGGTGGTGCTCTTGCTGGGCGCCGATTTGAAGGGGGTGAGCACCGAGGTTCGCCCCGAGTACTATCTGTTCATGCTCCTTTCAACGCTCGGCCTGGTGATGATGGTCAGCTGCGTCGAACTGCTCTCCTTTTTCATCGCCCTTGAGCTCTCCTCCTACTCGCTCTATCTTCTCGTGCCCCTGCGCGACGACCATGGCGGGCTGCGCGTCCAGATGGAGGCCGCCATCAAGTACATCCTCTTCGGCGTGGTGGCCACCGGGGTGATGCTCTTCGGCATGAGCTACCTCTTCGGCCT
>DHYT01000213.1:0-929 GCA_002415465.1 Desulfobulbaceae bacterium UBA5123 | reverse complement strand
GGGCGGCTTCTTCTACAAGCTCGGGGTCTTCCCCTTCCATTTCTGGGTGCCCGATGTCTATCAGGGCAGTTCCAATGAAACCACCGCCTTTATCGCCTCGGTGCCCAAGCTGGGCGCGGTGGCGATGCTTATCCGGATCACCACACTCGTCGCGCCCGGCAGCGAAATGGTGGTCAAGCTGCTGATGGTTCTGGCCGTGGCGTCGATGTTCTATGGCAATCTGGCCGCGTTGGTGCAGAAGGACGTCAAGCGGATGCTCGGATTTTCCGGCATCGCCCATGCAGGCTTCGTGCTGTTGGGACTCCTCACCCTGAGCGAGAGCGGATACGCAACCTCCATGTACTACATCTTCGGCTATGTGGTGATGAATCTCGCCTGCTTTCTGGTGATCTGCACCGTTTCACGGGAAGGTGAAAACGTCCTGATCGAGGATCTGAGCGGCCTGCATCGGCGGGCGCCGCTGCTGGCGCTGACCCTGGCGGTCGGTATGTTCGCCCTGGCCGGCATTCCGCCGTTCGTCGGCTTCATGGGCAAGTTCATGCTCCTCGCCGGCGCTCTTCGTCAGGGGTATCTGCCCCTTGTCATCCTGGCGGCCCTCAATACCGCCATCGCCATCTATTATTACCTCTCCGTGGTGCGGGTCGCATTCTGTAACGATCCCGAGGAACGGCCGGTGGTGCCGGTTGGCGGCGCGACACGTCTGGTGAGCATCTGCCTGATGGTGATCATCGTCGCCATGGGCGTGGCCCCCAGCGGTGTGCTGGATATTGCCACTGCCGCGCTGCGGGCCATCCTGTAATAAGACCTCATTTTTTCTTCACAACCCGTCCCCTTGACAGGGGGGGATATTCTGGTATATTGTCGTACGCTAATAATGAGCGGACATAGCTCAGCTGGTAGAGTACAAGCTTCCCAAGCTTGGTGTCGCG
>DHYT01000090.1 GCA_002415465.1 Desulfobulbaceae bacterium UBA5123 | reverse complement strand
TTCCCCCCTGCTCTGGGACAAAGTACGGCGGGGCTTGAGCGCCGGCCGCGTTCAGTCGGTGGCGGTGCGGATGATCTGCGAACGGGAGGAGCAGGTTCTCTCCTTTCAACCGGAAGAATACTGGACCATCAATCTTCGCCTGGAAGGCCCCACCCCGCCCCCCTTCACCGCGCAGCTCGACCGCATCGACGGCAAGAAGGCCGCGGTCGGCGACGAAAAGAGCGCCAAGCAGATCGCCGCCGAGCTGGAAAAGATCAGCTACACCGTCTCCAAGCTCGAGAAGAAACAGAAAAAGCGCAACCCAAGCCCGCCCTTCATCACCAGCACCATGCAGATCGAGGCAAACCGCAAGCTCCGGTTTTCCGCGAAGAAGACCATGACGCTGGCGCAGCGGCTGTACGAGGGCATCGAACTGGGCAGCGAGGGCCCCACCGGCCTGATCACCTACATGCGTACCGATTCAACCCGCATCAACGACGACGCCCTGGCCGACGTGCGGGCGCACATCGAAAAAACCCACGGCCCCGATTTTTTGCCGGCCAAGGCCAACCTGTATAAGACCAGCAAGTCGGCGCAAGGGGCGCATGAGGCCATCCGCCCCACCGACGTCACCCGCACCCCGGAAGACCTCAAGCCCTTCCTCGAGAAGGACATGCTGGCCCTCTACGCCCTGATCTGGAAACGTTTTGTCGCCAGTCAGATGGCGCCCGCCATCTACGACCAGACCTCGATCCTCATTGCAGCAGGCCGCTACGATTTCAAGGCGGTGGGCTCGATCATGCGCTTTCTGGGCTTCATGACCCTCTACGTGGAAGCTGCGGACGAGAGCGGCGGCGATGCCGAAGGATCCGAGGATGGGGTAACCCTGCCGAACCTTGAGAAAGGCGCGCTCCTCCAACGGCTGGAAACCCTTTCCAAGCAGCATTTCACCCAGCCGCCGCCCCGGTACACCGAGGCGACCCTGGTCAAGGCCCTGGAGGAAAACGGCGTCGGCCGTCCCAGCACCTACGCCTCGATCATCTCCACCATCCAGGACAAGGAATACGTGACCCTGGCGCAGCGGAAATTCGAGCCCACCGATCTCGGCAAGCTGGTCAACCAGTTGCTGGTTCAGCATTTCCCGTCGGTGATGGATGTGGAGTTCACCGCCTCCATGGAGGAAAAACTCGATCAGGTCGAGGAAGGCAATATCAACTGGCTGGTCCTGCTCAAGGAATTTTACGCCCCCTTCAAAAACACCCTCGATCAGGCGAAGATGGAGATGAAATCCATCAAGCGAAGCGCCGAGCCCACCGATATCCCCTGCACGCTCTGCGCCGGGAAGATGGTGATCAAATGGGGGCGGATGGGCGAATTTCTCGCCTGCGAAAACTATCCCGACTGCAAACACACCCAGGATTTCAAACGGGAAGAAGAGAAAATCGTGCCGGTGGCCAAGGAAGAGCCGGAAGAGTCTGGTGAAAAATGCGAGAAATGCGGCAACCCCATGGTGTTCCGGCATGGCCGGTTCGGCCGCTTCCTCGCCTGTTCCGCCTACCCGAAATGCCGCCACATCAAGGCGCAGTCCTCCGGGGTCAAGTGTCCAGAGAAGGGATGCGATGGGGAACTGGTGCGCAAGGTCTCCAAGCGCGGCAAGGTCTTTTACAGTTGTGACAAGTACCCCGCCTGCAACTATGCGATCTGGGACAAACCGGTGGCCAAGCCCTGCCCGCTCTGCAACGCCCCGTTCCTCATCGAAAAACAGACCAAGAAGGAAGGCATCCAGCTGCGCTGCCTCGAGAAGGGCTGCCCCTACAAGGAAATCCTCGAAGAAGAGAGCTGAACCGCGCCTCGATTAAATTCAGGTTGCCCGCGGACCCGACCGATCTTATAATTAGGGAAACGAGGGTTGTTGCGGCCCCATTGGGCCAGGCATGACAGCGACACCGCAAGGAGGTTCGGGATGATCAACGGGATAAGCGCCTCGCTCTCAGGCCTGATGAGCCTGCAGAAAAAAAACGAATCAAGCGCCAACAATACCGCCAACATCGACACCGACGGCTATAAAAAAACCAGGGTCACCCTGCAGGAGGAAACGCCGCAGGGGGTGTCCGCCAACGTCAGCACGGTGGAGACACCGGGGCCGATGGCGCTGGAACGCACCACCGAGGGAGAGGTGCTGGTGGAGAAATCAAACGTTGAACTGGCCGAGGAGATCCCGCAGCAACTCATGACCCGCCGCTTCTTCCAGGCCAACGTCAAGACCATTCAGGCATACGACGAGATGCTGGGCAGCCTGCTCGACATCAAGAGCTGAAAACCTGCCCTCCACCTCTCCCGCGCTTGCCGTCCCCCTTTCGCCTTACGTCAGATCGCGGTAGGTGACCTTGCCGTCCACCACGGTGAGGATCGCCTTGCCGGTCAATTCCCGGTCGAGGAAGGGCGAATTCTTGCTTTTGGAGACAACCTGAGCAAGACCGTAGCAAAACTGACGATCAGGATCGACCACCGTCACGTCGGCAGGGGCCCCAACGGCAAGAGAGCCGCCCGGGACCCCGAGAATCCGGGCCGGGTTGACGGACAGGAGTTCCACCAACCGCGCCGGAGTCAGCAGTCCCTCCCGCACGAGGGCGAGAGAGAGAGGCAGGGCCGTCTCCAGACCGATGATCCCGTTGGCAGCCAGGTCGAACTCCACGTCTTTCTCTAACTCGCTGTGCGGAGCATGGTCAGTGGCAAT
>DHYT01000218.1 GCA_002415465.1 Desulfobulbaceae bacterium UBA5123 | reverse complement strand
GGTTGGCCATTTCAGGCGCCTATGTCCAAGACCATCGCCATCATCCCCGCCGGCGGCAGCGGCCAGCGCATGGGGTTGCCGCGGCCCAAGCAGTTTTACGAGCTGGCCGGTTGCCCGGTGCTGGTCCATACCCTCAAGGCCTTTCAGGCCGCCGACGGCATCGACGGGATCATTGTCGTGGCCCCGGTCGACTATCTCGCCGAGGTCGAGACGATGGTGGCGGCCCATGGCCTCGACCGGGTGCTCCGAGTGGTGGCGGGCGGTGCGACCCGGCAGGATTCGGTGCGGGCCGGGGTGGAGGCGGTTCCTGCGGGGACTTCGTACGTGGCGGTGCATGACGGGGCGCGGCCCTTTGTCGGCAAGGCTTTGATCGAGGCGTGCGTCGACCGGGCAAAGAAAACCGGGGCGGCGCTTGCCGCCGTGCCGGTGCGCGATACCCTGAAAACCGTGGCCGCGGAGGATCTGGTCGTCAACACCGTTGACCGCAGCGTCCTCTGGCAGGCCCAGACCCCGCAGGTGGTGCGCCTTGCGCTGTTGCAAAACGCCTACCGGGTTGCCGACGCCGACGGCTTTGTCGGCACCGACGAAGCCTCGCTCCTCGAGCATGCCAACTGCCCGGTGCGGGTGGTGGAAGGCTCGGAGCGCAATCTAAAAATCACCCGCCCCGAAGACCTGCGGATTGCCGAGGCCCTGCTGATGAGTGACGCGAAACAGACCAGCGAGCATTTCCCCCGCATCGGCCACGGCTATGACGCCCACCGGCTGGTGCCAGATCGCCCCCTGATCCTGGGCGGGGTCGCCATCCCCCATTCCATGGGCCTCTTGGGCTATTCCGATGCCGATGTCCTCACCCATGCCCTCTGCGACGCCGTTCTCGGCGCTGTCGGGGCGGGCGACATCGGCCGCCATTTCCCGGACACCGATCCCCAATACAAGGGGGCCGACAGCCTGAAGCTGCTCGCCCGGGTGATGGCGATCGCGGCCGAAAAGGGCTACCGGCTCGGCAACGGTGATATCACCGTCATCGCCCAGAAGCCGAAACTCGCCCCCCATTTTCCGGCCATGCGCGCAAAGCTTGCCGCAGTCTGCGGGGTGAGCGAGGCGGCGATCAACCTCAAGGGCACCACCACCGAGCAGATGGGCTTTGCCGGCCGCGAGGAGGGGATTGCCGCTCACGCGGTGGTGGCAATGGCGCCGATGAGCGGGTAGCTCGCCTCGATGGTGTGGATCGCGCCCTTGGCGGAGAGGGTGCTGGAATAGAGGTGAAACGTCGTTGCCTCCCACGGTGCGGTGGCAAAGAGGCCGTTTCCGGCCAGGAATTTGGCGAGCCGGGGCATGGGTGTTTCCTTCAGCCGGGCAACGGTGATGTGTGGCGCGAACTTGCGGTGTTCGGGCTCAAGGCCCAGGCGCACGATGGTGGCCTCAATTCGCCTGCGGAGCTGGCCGAGCGGGTCGTTGGGCTGCTCGATCCCCACCCACAGCACCCGTGGCGTTTTGCGGGGCGGGAAGTAGCCGAGGCCTTGCAACCGCATAGGGAAGGGCGGCAGGGCGATTTCGGCCAGGGCTTCACGGATCTCCCGAAAAGCAGCGCCATCCACCTCGCCGATGAAGCGCAGGGTCAGGTGCAGTTGCGCCGGCTCCACCCATCTGGCGCCGGGGAGTCCGCAACAGATTTCCGTGAGCCCTTCCTTGACCGGTTCCGGCAGGTCGATGGCCGTAAACAGTCTCTGCATGGTTCCCTCCTTGGGCCGCAAGCGCACGGTTGACAAGCTTTCACCTATAGAATAGTCTTGGCCGATTCTTTTTCCCATTCTTTTTCTTGCCCGAGCGCCCCGCCGGGCAAAGCAGAGAGCATTCTTTATGGCCGCAACAGTGAAAAAAAATCGAATCTGCGTTTCCATTGCCGCGCCCTCGGTGGATGCGGCCCTTGCCGCGGCCAAGAAGGCTGCGGAACTGGCGGACGTGATTGAGATCCGTCTTGACAGCCTCAGCGTGCCGTCGGTGCGGCCTTTTGTCGATGGGGTGCCAAAGCCGCTGCTCTTCACCTGTCGGCCCAAATGGGAAGGCGGGCAATATGAGGGCGAGGAAGCGGCGCGGATCGATCTGCTGGTCGAGGCGGTGCGGGCCGGGGCCGCCTATGTGGATATCGAGCTGCGGGCCGAGGAGGATTCCCGGCGGCGGCTGCTTGATGCCGCCAAGGGGAGTGAGTGCCGGGTGATCGTTTCCTGGCATGATTTCAAGGTCACCGCCTCTGCGCAGGGGCTGGGCAAGGTCTTCCAGCAAATGTACCGGAGCGGCGCGCATGTCGGCAAGATCGTCACCACCGCCCGCGAGTATCGCGATGTGTTGCGGGTTCTGAACCTGCAGGACGAGGCGGCGGAGATGGAATTCCCCCTCATCGCCTTCTGCATGGGGCCGGTGGGGGTGATCAGCCGGGTCGCCACCTGCGGCCTGGGCGGCTATATGACCTATGCCGCCCCCGACGGCGGCGCGGCCACCGCCCCCGGCCAGCTGCCGGTCGCCACCCTGCACCGGATGCTTTCGGAGCTTGCCCATGCAGGTTGACGGCCGCACCGAACTCTACGGCATTATGGGGGACCCGGTCGCCCACTCCTTGAGCCCGGCCATGCACAACGGCGCCTTCGCCCATCTTGGGATGAACAGGGTCTATGTGCCGTTTCCGGTGCAGGACGTGCCCGCGGCCATGAACGGCTTCCGCGCCTTGCAGGTCAAGGGGGTGAGTGTCACCATCCCGCACAAGCAGGCGGTAATCGCGCATCTCGATGCGATCGATCCGGTGGCGGCCAAGATCGGCGCGGTGAATACCCTCAAGATCGATAACGGCCGCATCAAGGGCTATAACACCGACTGGCTCGGCGCCAACCGCGCCCTTGCGCAGGAGTTGACCCTGGCCGGCAGGAAGGTGTTGCTGCTCGGGGCGGGCGGGTCGGCGCGGGCAATCGGTTTCGGGCTTTTGGAGGCCGGGGCCGAGGTGGTTGTCGCCAGCCGCACGCAAGGCACCGGCGAAGCGCTGGCCGCGACCCTCAACTGCGAATGGCGGCCGCTTGCCGATGCCGGCTACCTCTTCGCCGACGCGCTGGTCAACGCCACCTCGGTGGGGATGGGGGCGCAGGTTGCGAACAGCCCCATGGCCGCCGACTCGTTGAAAAATTTTCCGGTGGTGATGGATATCGTCTATGCGCCCCTTGCAACACGGTTGCTGCGCGAGGCGCGGGCGGCGGGCTGCAGGACCGTCGACGGTCTTGCCATGCTCCTCTATCAGGGGGTGGCGCAGTTTGAGTTGTGGACCGGGGCCGAGGCGCCGGTGGCATTGATGCGCGAACAGCTGCTGGCCGGCCTGGCCAACAGATAAACAACGAATTTAAAGAGAACAACGTGAAAGAGATCAAGCCGCTCGACAGTTTTGAGGTCACCGTCCGGGTTCCCGGTTCCAAGAGTATCACCCAGCGGGCGTTGATCGCCGCCGCCCTTGCCGATGGCGAATCCACCCTGCGTGGGCCGCTGGCCAGCGAAGACACCCATTACACGGCCACCGCGCTGCGGGCGATGGGGATGGAGATCCACGAGGAGGCCGACTGCTGGCGGGTGATCGGCAACGGCGGCAGGATCGCCACCCCGTCCGGGGAGATTTTTTTGGGCAACAACGGCACCGCCACCCGTTTTCTCACCTCGTTTGTCGCGCTTGGCCACGGCGATTTCAGGATCACCGGCGAAAAACGGATGGAGGAGCGGCCGATCAAGCCGCTGATGACCGCGCTGGCAGGCTGGGGGGTTGATATCGAAAGCGTCAAGGGCACCGGCTGCCCGCCGCTGCTGATCCGCGCCGACGGTATCAGGGGCGGCAAAACCTTGCTGCCAGAAGGCAAGAGCAGCCAGTATCTTTCCTCCCTGCTGTTGGTCGCCCCCTATGGCGATCAGCCGGCCGTTCTTGATGTAGCGGGCGAGGTGCTGTCGAAACCGTATGTGACCATGACCCTGGCGGTGATGGATTCCTTCGGGATCAAGGTGGCCGCCAACCCCGAACTCAATCATTTCGCGATTCCCCGGGGCGGATACAAGGCCCGTGATTACGGGATCGAGGGGGACGCCTCCAGCGCCTCATACTTCTTCGCGGCGGCGGCGATCACCGGTGGCAGGGTGACGGTGGCCAACGTTCCCAAGCCCTCGCTGCAGGGCGACGCGATCTTCGCCGAACTGATGGGGCGGATGGGTTGCACGGTGGAAAGCACCGGCGAGGGGATCACCGTCGTCGGACCCAAAGAGCTCAACGGCATCGAGGTGGACATGGGCGATTGCCCGGATGTGGCGCCGACCCTGGCGGTGGTGGCCTCGCGGGCCCGTGGCCGGACGGTGATCAAGAACATCGCCCACCTCCGGATCAAGGAATGCGATCGGCTGGCGGTGATGGTGCGTGAGTTGGGCAAGCTCGGCGCCAGGGTTGAGGAACGGCCAGACGCCATGATCATCGAAGGGCTGGGGCCGGATGCGCCGCCCATGCATGGCGCCGAGATCGAAACCTACAACGATCACCGCATCGCCATGTGTTTCGCGGTGGCCGGCCTGGTGGTGCCCGGGGTGAAGGTGCTGGGCGAGAAGTGCGTGGCCAAGTCCTTCCCGGATTTCTGGGAACGGTTTGATTTGTTGTATTCGTAAGTCTGTCTGAGGTTAGTCCTGTCGAGATCGCCGCCGCAGATCGTATCTGGCGGCGGCCTCCGTCAAATCAACAGCAGGATGCAGACGTGCTCGATGTCTTGCATCTTGTTGTTGTCCAGAAGTTCTTCAATCCCAGTGAGTAAGTCCGGGTTGTGTTCCACCCCGCGGGTAAAGTGATAGAAGATCTTTACCGCCAGCGCACCGATTCGTTCCGTTTGCGGGGTTGAAAGGCGGGCCTCGTTGTCGAGTTGCCGGAACTCGTTTAACGCGGGGTGGCTGTAGAGCAGGAAACGCAGCAGGGCCAGTCGGATAAACAGCTTGCGGGTGTGAAGCAACAGGTTTGCGGCATCGGTGTAGATATAGCTGAACCAGAAATACTGGCTGTATCGGTCGAGATAGTGGTCGAGTTGTTCCTTCACCGCGCGGGGCGTTTGGGAGCGCTTGTCTTTGTATTGGTTGATGATGTTGGCGAGATTGTTCTTTTGCTCCGTTTGCGCAAGTTGTGGAGCAACGTCTTGTAGATTGTAGTTGTTGAATATTTCCATGAGGAGGGTTGGGAATATTCCAGGTTTTCCAAGTCTTCGGAGAAGTATTGCCAGGATAAAGGATATTGGCAGGTCGATTGGAATGTTTTCTTCCCTTGAAAAAGATATGAACTGCTCGTTGAGGGTGCTTAGGGTTTGCTGGTTTGATATGCGTTCTATTTCATTATGAAGTTTATTCTCGGAGAATTTTGCATTTTCACGTGAAAAGAATGGCATTGTTGCATTTGCAAAGAAGCAGTTGAAGAATAGTCTGCTGTTGATGTGGTAGGTGGTTTCGTTGAGCAGTTGCAGGATGGTGCCGCGGATGACATCGACATATTGGGTGAGAGGGTTGGAGCCGTTTACAGTGTAGTTGGTGTATGAGTAATTGTCAGCCACGTAAGGCGCGAGATCGATTTGGATGAGATCAAAATCGGGGTCAAGGAGGATTTTTCGGGCCGCTTCCGGGCAGGAGAGCGCCAGGCTGAGTTCAAAATGGCCGTTGACGCGGGTCAGTTTGCGCGGGTATGTCCGGCAGGTCTGACCGAGGCAGGATTCGCCTAAATCACGGTGGATAGTGCAGAGTTTGCTCTCCTGGTCCTGGAATGGGCAGATCCCGTCGTCGCGGAGGATGATGTCTGCGTAAGCGCCGGGGGTCCTGTTCTTTTCTCTTTTCTTGACCCGGTCCCTGAATTGCAGGCGGCCGGCGGTTGTGTGCGATAATTTATCTTTAATTTTGTTGTATTCGGTTTGGTCAAGAAGTACGGCCCAGCCGTGACAACAGTCATCTTCGCAGTCCGGACCAATGCATTTGAACGTTGCCGCAGCGCTTAGGCTGGTGCATTTTGATATGTCGAGAGTTGTCACGGGAAGTTGATTCCGTTTGCTGAGAGTCAAGCCATCCGGTAGTCGGATGGTTCCGTCAAATCAGGAGCAGGAGGCAGACATGTTCTATGTCCTGCATCTTGTTTCTGTCCAAAGTCTGTTCAATTGTCGTCAGTAGATCCGAGTTGTGTTCAATGGCGCGGGTGAGGAGATAGATTGCCTCCACCGCCATGGCGCCGAGAGCGTCCTTTTGCTGCGTCGACAATTCGACGTTGCCGGCAAGGTGTCGGAACGCATTCATCTCCGGATGGCTGTAAAGCAGAAAGCGAAGCAGGGCCAAGCGGATAAACAGTCTGCGGGTGTGGATCAACAGGTTCGGCGCTTCGCTATAGATATGGCTGAACCAGAAATACTGGCTGTAGCGGTCGAGATAGCTGTCCATCTGTTCCGTAACCGCGCGGGGCGTCGCGGCGCGGATCGCTTTATAGGCGGCGGCGATTTTTTGGAATTCCTCTTGCCTGCCGGTGCTTTTTTGCGATCCTGACGGATTTTTTCGGCCGTAATTATCCCATATTCTCAGCAGAAGGTGGTTCAGGCTACCGTTTTTGTCGGTTCTGCCGATCAGGATTGCCAGGATGAAAGACATCGGCAGGTCGATGGGGAGGTCTGCCGAGACGGCAAGGGAGGCGAACTGGTTGTGCAGTGCGTCAAGCAGCTGCGGATTGGTCAGAAGTTTTATTTCCTCGGCCAGCAGCGGTTCCGAGAAATTTTTTGCCTGTCGCGAAAAGAACGGCACGGTGCGATTGGCAAAGAAGCTTGTAAAAAACAAGCGGCTGTTCAAGGGGTAGCCGGCAATGCTCAGAAGCTGCAAAACGGTGCCGCGGATCAGGTCGAAATATTGGGTGAGGGGGTTGGCCGCGTCGACGGGATAGGTGCTGATATAAAAATTGCCCTTGATGAAGGGCGACCGGTCTATCTGGATCAAATCGAAATCCGGGTCGAAGAGAAAGCTGCGGGTCGCCTCCGGGCAGGAGAGCTCCAGGCTCAGTTCTAAACGGTTGCCGACCAGGGCCAGTTTGCGGGGATATGTCCGGCAGGTCTTGCTGAGGCAGAATTCGCCGAAATCCCGATGGAGGGCGCACAGCCTGTCGCGAGGATCGAAAAATGGGCAGACGCCGTTGGCGAGGAGCTTGATGTCGGCGTATTCGGCCGCGGTCTGGTGTTTGCGTTTTTCCCGGACATGCCGTCTGAAGAGAAGACGCCCGGTCTCGGTTGGAGAGAGGTGTTCTTTTGTTTTCTTGTAACCGGCCTGATCCAGCACAATCTTCCAGTTGTGACAGCAATCCTCCTCGCATGCGGAGCCGATGCACTTGAACCTCGAGGCGTGTCGTAAGCTTGTGCAGTTCAATTTGATAGGTGCGGTCATGGGAAAGAGTGGTTTTTATGTGACGCACGGCCACCTTAATATTTTTCTCCGCAAAAGGGAACCCACTCCTCTTGTCGGCAGGTTGGGCTGGAAACATTATTTTTATTTCACCCGCCGGCGGAGGGCCTGGCGCTTGAATAAAGTTGACCGGGCGATGGTGACTGTCGCCGGGCGTGGTCAGAGGGATGTGTGCCTCCGGATCCAGGAGACGACATCTTGGTAGAGGGGCGAGGGCAGCAAGCGCCGGAGGCTGTCGGCGATGAGATTGTAATGCACCGACCGCCATATTTCGAATCTGGTCAGGGCGGGGTTGCATCGGTCGGGGTCATAGGGGGAAAGGGCGCAGGGCAGGGCGAGGGGGGCCAGGCCCCATCGGCTGATCCGCGCGAGGTGGTGTGGGGAGCTGATCAAAACGAGGCGGCGCCAGTGGCGGCTGGCGGCGGTTTGGGCAATGCCGGCCAGATTGCTGGTACTGTCAAAGGAGCCTTTGTCGGTGAGAATGGCAGCCGCCGGGACGCCGGCCTTCTTGGCATAATCGGCCATCAGGTCCGCCCCTGTTCTTGCCGTCCCCGGCCGTAAACCACCGGCCATGAGCAGATAGTCCAGTTTGCCTTGTCGGAAAAGGGCAATGCCGTGGTTGACCCGCCGTGCGGTTTCATTGCTGATGCCGGAAGGGGTGGCGCTGAAATCTTGAAAGAGAACCGCGCCTGCATCCGCCTTGGGCGCCTCCGCAAAAGAACGCGGAGGATAGATGAGCCCATGGGGCGCAAGGCAGAAGTAGGCAACGTCGGCGAGAAGCAAGAGCGCGGCCGAGAGGAGCAGCAGGGTGAGGCCCTTGCGGTTGCGGCTGGGCATGGTTGTCGGCAGGGGCATTGCGGGCTTGTTTCCGGGGTGACGCAAGGGCTGCGGGGTCGGCAAAAGGCGTCCGGCCCTTGCCGGTTATCCGGCCAGCATGCCGAGGATCGCCTTGACGACGTTCTCGGCGCCGTCGCCGATCTGGTCGACCCTGGCGTTCAGCATGTAGCAGGGGGTGGTGACGATTCTGTTGGCCTGGTCGATGACGATCCCGCCGTGGCCGGTTTCGCGATGGCTGGCCCCCATTCTGGCGAGGGCGGCAACGGTGGCGGGGTCGTGGCCGATGGTGACCTCCACCTTGCCCAGGATCCTGGCGATAATCACCGGCGCGATACAGAGGGCGCCGATGGGTTTGCCGGCGCTTGCCATCCCGCGCACCGCCGTGGCGAGTGCTTCGATGACCTGGCAATCAGGGCCGGCAAAGGCGTAGGTGGAGAGATTCTTGGCTACCCCCAGGCCGCCGGGGATGATGAGGGCGTCGTACTGTCCGGGCCTGAACTCGGCCAGATCCTTGATGTTGCCGCGGGCGATGCGGGCGGATTCGACGAGGACGTTGCGTTCCTCCTTCATCTCCTTGTTGTTGATGAAGTTCAGGACATGATGCTGGCGGATATCGGGGGCAAAGCACTGGTACTCCGCCCCGTGTTTGTGGATGGCCCACAGGGTCAGCACCGATTCGTGGATCTCGGCGCCGTCCTTGTTGCCGCAGCCGGAGAGGATCACGGCGAATTTTTTGGTAGCGGTCATGGCGCCTGCTCCTCGCCCTCAAGTTCCCGCGCGTCGCCGATCAGTCCGGCCGCCTTCAGCAGCGCCCAGCCGGCGCGATCCGTCTCGGCGCCGTCGTAGTTCCGGTCCTTGCCGCGACCAGCCATGTGCGTCAGCAATCGGTTGGCAAGGACCTTGCCCAGCTGCACCCCTTCCTGGTCAAAGGAGTTGATGTTCCAGAGAAACCCCTGCATGACGATCTTGGCCTCGTAGAGCGCCAGCAAGGCGCCGAGGCTGTAAGGGGTCAGGCGGTCGGCGATGATGACGCTGCTCGGCCGGTTGCCGGGAAACCGCTTGTTGGGGTTGTCGTTCTCCTGGCCGGTGGCCAGGGCCAGGGACTGGGCCAGGAGGTTGGCCAGCAGCTTTTCCTGGGAGGTGGTTTCCTTGAGCAGGATGTCCTTGCCGTACTGGCTTTGCCGGAAACCGATGAACTCCGTCGGCACCACGGCGGTGCCCTGATGGATGAGTTGGTAAAAGGCGTGTTGGCCGTTGGTGCCCGGCTCCCCCCAGAGGATGGGGCCGGACGGGTAGCGGAGCGGGTCGCCGGTTCGGCTGATGGACTTGCCGTTGCTCTCCATCTCGCATTGCTGCAGATGGGCCGGGAAGCGCAGCAGCGCCTGGCTGTATGGCAGCACCGCCACGGTTTCGCAGCCGAGGAGGTTGTGGTTCCAGATGCAGAGGAGCGCCAGCAGCAGGGCCGGGTTTCTGCGGATATCCGGTTGCTCGGCGGCCCGGTCCATGTCGTTTGCCCCGCGCAGGATCTCGATCACCGCGTCGTAGCCCGCGGCGAAGCCGAGCATGACCGCCCCGACCATGGAGGTGGCGCTGTAGCGGCCGCCGATATAGTCGAACATGTAGAAGGAGCGCAGGTAGCGCTCCGGGTTGTCCATGGGGCTGCCGGTGCCGGTGACGGCGAGGAAATGGCGGTTGGGGTCGAGCCCGGCGTTCGTGAAGGCGGCTCTTGCCAGTTCCTCGTTGGTGAGGGTTTCCAGGGTGGAGCCGCTCTTGGAAACCACGTTGACCAGGGTGCGGGAGAGGTCGAGCCCGTGCAGCACCGCATGGGCGTCGTCCGGATCGACGTTGGAGATGAAGTGCACCTGTCGGCTGGGGAGGCGGTACGCTTCCATGGCGATATACAGGGCGCGCGGCCCCAGGTCCGAGCCGCCGATGCCGATGTGGACGAGATCGGTAAACGTTTCGCCCGCGCTGTTGCGCAGGGTCTGGTTGTCGAGTTCGGTGAGGAAGGTGCGCAGCTTGACCAGTTCGTCGCGGGCCTGTTGACTCGCCTCCGGGGCGAGGGCGGGCCGGGAGAAGATGTCGCGGCAGGCGGTGTGCAGCACCTGTCTGTTCTCGCTTGCAAACCCCTCGATGCGGTTCAGCACCGCTCCCTGTTTCATGGCCAGAAACTGGTCGATGACGCCGCTCTCGTCGGCCAAGGCCTGCAGCCCGTCAAGGACCGCGCCGTCGACCCGCTGGGTGGCGTAGAGCAGGTCGACGCCGGCCGCCCGGCAGCGGTAGCGGTCGAGTCGCGCCGGGGTTAGGCCGTCGGCGGCGGTGAGGTCATGGGGGG
>DHYT01000176.1 GCA_002415465.1 Desulfobulbaceae bacterium UBA5123 | reverse complement strand
ATGCTGCGCGAGGGCAAGCTCGACGACCGGGAAGTGGAGGTGGAGATGGAACTGGCAGCCGCCTCGCCGGCGGTTGAAATACTCTCGGCCACGGGCATGGAAGGGATGGAGAACAGCCTCAAGGACATGTTCGGCAAGATCTTCCCGAGCAAGCGGCAGCAAAAACGGCTCAAGGTGCGGGAGGCGCTGGACGCCCTGCGCAAGCAGGAGGCCGAAAAGCTCATCGACATGGAGAAGGTCAAGAAACTTGCCATCCAACGCACCGAGCAAACCGGCATCGTCTTCCTCGATGAAATCGACAAGATCGCCTCCCGCCAGGGCGGCGGCGGTCACGGCCCCGAGGTGTCGCGGGAGGGGGTGCAGCGGGATCTGCTCCCCATCGTTGAAGGCGCAACCGTCCCCACCAAATACGGGATGGTCAAGACCGACCATATCCTGTTCATCGCCAGCGGCGCCTTCCATATGAGCAAACCAAGCGATCTGGTCCCGGAGTTGCAGGGCCGCTTCCCGATCCGGGTCGAACTCGACCCCCTGGGCCAGGAAGAGTTCTACCGCATCCTCACCGAGCCGCAAAACGCCCTGACCCGCCAGTACACCGCCCTGCTGGCAACCGAAGGCATCGATCTCGATTTCGAGGAGGAGGCGCTGCGGGAGATGGCCGCGATCGCCGCCACCGTCAACCGCAAGACCGAAAACATCGGGGCCCGCAGGCTCCATACGATTATGGAACGATTGCTGGAAGAACTCTCCTTCGAGGCGCCGGACAAGGAAAACGGCAGCTTTACGGTGAGCGGCGACTATGTCAGGAAACAACTGGCCGACATCGCCGCCGACGAAGACCTGAGTCGATTTATTCTCTAACCGAACAGAAAGGAAAAACAGATGATTGATCCGGAACTGAAATACTGCCCGCAATGCCGCGACGAATATCGGCCCGACATCAGCCAGTGCGGGGTGTGCGGAACAACGCTCCTCACCGGCGGACAATTTATGGCCCTGCATGAAAACAAATCTGAAAAACGGGCGCAGCGCAAGGGCGACCTCACCGCCGCCGATGAACTGGTGAACATCCAGGGCGGGCCGCTCACCGACATGCGGCACCTTGAGGAGTTGCTCAAGGCGGAGCGGATCGGCACGATGCTGGTCGGCGACGAGAGGAACTGCGGCAAGGGGTGCTGCCCGTCGAATTTCTTCCTGCAGGTGCGCCGGGAGGACGCCGCCGACGCCTTCGCCGTCATCCAGGCCGAACACCAGCGGATGACGGCGCTGGCCGACCACGGCGCGGATCTCGTCGACGGGGTCTTTAACGCCGACGCCGGCCAGGCGACCTGCCCGGCCTGCGGCTTCTCCTTCCAGACCAGCACCAACACCTGCCCGGACTGCGGCCTCTGTTTCGGCTGAGGCCGGCGGGGAGGGGCAACCTCGCCGCTACCCGGCCAAGAGGCGGGCGGCAAGGGCTTCGGTCGCCGCCGCCACCTCGGCGGCGGCATTGATTATCGGCTGGCCGGCCCGCTCGGTCTTGCGGACCCCGGCGGCATCCGGGAAAAAGGCGATGGGCGCCTGCCCCAGGGCCTCGGTCAGAAAGGCCTCGTCCTCGGCGTCCTGCACCAGGTTGCCGACAAAGGCGATGTTGGCGATCCCCACATCCTCGGCCAGCTTCTTGACCTTGAGGGCGGTGCGAACACTGGATTTGGACGGGATCACCACCACCAGCAACCGGTCAACCCCGGCGATGGTCCCCCGCCCCAGATGCTCGACCCCCGCCTCCATGTCGAGCAGCACCACCTGGGTAGGCGACAGCAGAAGCCTGGTGAGCATCCGCTTCAGCACCGTATTCTCGGGGCAGGCGCACCCCTTGTCGCCGGTCTGGATCGCCCCCAGCACCATCAGCTTGATGCCGTTCCGCTCGACGATGAAATCGGCCAGCAGGTCATCGATCTGGGGGTTCAGGTTGTAGAAGGAGGAGCCTTCGGTCTTGCCGGAACGCTCGACCAGCAGCTCTTTCATGTCGGCAATGGGGACGATCCGATCGACGTTTTCAACCCCGATGGACTGCGCCATGTGCGGACTGGGATCGGCGTCGATTACCAGTACATCTCGCCCCTCTTGGTTGAGGTAATGCGCCAGCATCGCCATGATGGTGGTCTTGCCGACGCCGCCCTTGCCGCTGATTGCAATCTTCATAATATTTTCCCTTGTCACTGATGAAATAATTGCGGAAAGCCCGATGTTCAGGTGAACCTCGGCAACGGCCAAGCCGGCAGGAAATACGGCTGATCGGGAAGTCTTGCCATTGCCGTGCGGAGGATTTATGATTCCATTTTTATGAATTTCGTACTACTTTATCCTGCATGATGCAAAGCGCAAAGGAAATTGCGGCGAGTCTGACGCCGACGCCGAACGCACTCAACCGCGGCGTCGGCATCCTCGCTTCAACACGTTCACCCAGGCAGGTGTGGAAATGATCGAAAGATTCGAATGGAAGCCGGAGTACACCGTCGGCATCGACAGCATCGACAAGCAGCACCAGGAGCTTTTCCGGATCTTCAACAAGCTCGCCGACGCCGTTTCCGGCACCTACTCCGCCAAAGACGCCGCCACCGCCATGCATGAGATGTCGCAATACCTCGGCAAGCACTTTACCTTCGAGGAGCCGCTGCTCACCAAGCATCCCGACTTCGACAAACACCACCTCGAACACCTCAAATTCATCGAAAACACCCTCGATTTTCAGATCCGCTTCGCCGACAAGGACAACAACGTTCACCTGGACATGCTCACCTTCCTCGCCGACTGGCTCAAAACCCATATCCTCGAAATGGACAAGGAATATTTTGGCTATCTCAAGGAAAACAACCTGATTGAAAACTGACCGTCCGCCCGCCCTCCCATGATCACACTTGGCATTGAAGAACTGCTGGCCGCGCCCCCGGCGTGGCTCAACAACAAACGGCTTGGCCTGCTCTGCAACCAGGCCTCCACCGATCGCCATTTCCGCCACAGCCGCGACCTGATCCACCACGCCTTCGGTGAACGTTTCACCGCGATTTTCACCCCCCAGCACGGTTTTTTCTGTGAAAAGCAGGACAACATGATCGAGTCCGGCCACATGACCGACCAGATCACCGGCCGGCCGGTCTTCAGCCTCTACGGCGACACCCGGCGCCCCACGGCGGAGATGTTCGAACACATCGACGTCCTGCTGGTGGACATCGTCGATGTCGGCACCCGGGTCTACACCTTCCTCTACACCCTGGCGTACTGCATGGAGGCGGCAAGGGAATATGGGAAAAAGGTGGTGGTGCTCGACCGCCCCAACCCCATCGGCGACGCCGTGGAAGGCAACCTGCTCAAGGACGATTGCCGCTCCTTTGTCGGCCTCTACCCGATCCCCATGCGGCACGGCCTTACCTTCGGCGAACTGGCGCTCCTGTTGAACGACGCTTACGGCATCAAGGCCGATCTTGAGGTTATCCCCATGCGCGGCTGGCAACGGGAGATGCACTTCCCCGACACCGGCCTGCCCTTTGTCTTTCCCTCCCCCAACATGCCCACCCCGGCGGCGGCCCTTACCTATCCGGGGCAGGTGATCTGGGAGGGGACCAACATCTCCGAAGGGCGCGGCACCACCCTGCCCTTTGAGTTACTGGGGGCGCCCTACCTCGACCACCGCGAGCTTCTCGGCCAACTTGCCGCCATCCCCCTGCCGGGTTGCCACCTGCGGCCGGTGATCTTTGAGCCGACCTCCAACAAATGGGCCGGGGTTGCCTGCACGGGCTTCAACCTGCACGTCACCGACCGGACCGCCTTCAGGCCTTACCGCACCGCCCTCGCCCTCCTGCAGGCGATCATCCTGCTCTATCCCGAGGCGTTCCGATACAAGGAGCCGCCCTACGAGTACGAGTTCGTCCGCTTGCCCATGGATCTGATCCTGGGCGACACCGCCCTCCGCCAGGGGCTGGAAGCCGGAAAGAACCTGCTGGAGCTTGAGGAGGCCTGGCAACCGGACCTCCGGGCGTTCGACATCCTGCGCCGACAGTATTTTCTGTACGGCCGGGAATCCTGACCTTCCATGAACACCCTTGCGCCGCCGGACAACCGCTCTCCCCTGCGCGATCTGCCGCCGGACACCGTCCTCAATCTGGTTGAAGACGCCCTCGGGATTTCCTGCTCAAACCTCTGCCGCCCCCTCAACAGCTATATCAACCGGGTTTTTGAGCTGCAGGGCAGAAACGGCGACGGCCTGATCGCCAAGTTTTACCGGCCGGGCCGATGGACACGGGCGGCGCTGCAGGACGAGCACGACCTGCTGCTGGAGCTGGCCGGGGAAGAGATCCCGGTCATCGCCCCCCTGCGCCTCGCAAACGGCGCCACCCTCGGCCAGTTGGGCGAGATGTCCTTTGCGGTCTTCCCCAGGAAGGGAGGACGCTCCTTTGATGAGTACAACGACGTGCAGTGGCTGGAGCTGGGCCGCCTCATCGGCCGCACCCATCTGGTCGGCGCCCGCCGCCCCGCCGAAAACCGCGTCACCATGGCCCCGGAGCGCTCCACCCGCGAACAGATCAACTATATCCTCGCCGGCAACCTCATCCCGCCCGACCTGGTCGCCCCCTTCAAGGCGATCACCGACCGCCTGATCAGCGAGATTTCCCCGCTCTTCCAAGATTCCGAGCGCATCCGCATCCACGGCGACTGCCATTTCTCGAACCTCATCTACCGTCCCGGCGAATCCTTCTCCCTCATCGCCCTCGACGACATGTCCATGGGACCGCCGGTGCAGGATTTCTGGATGCTGCTGCCCGGTTACGCCGCCGACTCGCTGGTGGAGATAGACCTCTTTCTCGAGGGATATGAGACCTTCCGCGACTTCGACCACCGCTCCCTGCGATTGATCGAACCGCTGCGGGCCATGCGCTACATCCACTACACCGCCTGGTGCGCGCATCAGGTCGCCGAAGACGGCTTCTCGCATGTGGCGCCCCATTTCGGCACCAGCGAATACTGGCGGCAGGAAATCGATGATCTCACCGAGCAGCTGGAGCGGATCATGGACATGACGCCGCCGTCCGGCAACCTGCTCTAGCCGTGGCCCCACCGATGAAGGCGACGCCCCCGATCACGATCAAAACCCTTTCCGGTCTGCTTGCCCTGCTCCTACTCAGCATCGGCGGCCCGGCCTTCTGCGCCGACACCTCCCGCATCGACCGCCTGCTCGACCACGGCGCGGTGCTGCTGGAGCGGGACGGCGACATCATCCTGAGCCGCAACCCGACGCAGCCATTGATCCCGGCCAGCACCTGGAAGATCGCCACCGCCCTCGCCGCCCTCCATACCCTGGGCCCCGACCACCGTTTCGTCACCCGCCTCTTCCTGGACAGCGACCACACCCTGTACGTGCAGGGCAACGGCGACCCGTTCCTGGTTTCGGAAGAGATCGACCGGATCATGGCGGAACTCGCCAAGGCCGGCGTCACCATGGTCAACGACATCGTCCTCGATGCAGACCGCTTCCGCCTGAACAACGACGCCGATGGCGCGGGCGGCAGCAGCAACCCCTATGACGCGGCAAACGGCGCCCTGGCGGTCAACTTCAACACCGTAAACATCCTGATAGACAAGAAGCGCCGCGTCGTCTCGGCGGAAGCGCAGACCCCCACCCTCCCGCTGATGGCCGAACTCGCGGCGGGCCTTCCGCCCGGCGAACACCGCATCAACATCGGCTCGGATCGAAGCCTGATCCTGCGCCACGCCGGTGAACTTTTTCGGGCCATGCAGATCCGACACGGGATTCGGGGTCAAGGGGAAATCAGGGTCGGCAGCGCCCCGCCGGGGCTGGCGCCAACGCTGGAACACCGCTCGGGAAAGGAGCTGCCGCAACTCATCGCCGCCATGCTCTTGTACTCCAACAACTTCACCGCCAACCAGCTGTTTCTTGCCTGCGGCGCCAAGCGGTTCGGCTATCCTGCGACCTGGGAGAAAGGGAAAAGGGCAATGCGGGAGTACCTTGCCGACCAGCTCCGGCTCGGAGCGGAGACGGTGTCGGTGGAGGAAGGCTCCGGCCTCTCCCGCAAAAACCGGATTACGGCGGGTGGGATGCGGACGATCCTTGAACATTTCAAGCCCTACAGCCACCTGCTGCCCCTGGAGAAAGGGCGACGCATCAAATCAGGCACCCTCACCGGGGTTTACGCCTACGCGGGCTACCTGGCAGGCGAAAAAGACCTCGACAGCTTCGTGCTGATCCTCAACCAGGCCGCCAACAACCGCGACCGGCTCCTGGAACTGCTCACCGCCATCCACGACCGTTAATCGCGCCGCAACTGAACAATGGTTTCCATGTGCGCGGTCTGCGGAAACATATCCACCATCCGCATGTCGCACGCCCGATAGCCGTATTCGGCAAGGCCGGCCAGATCCCGGTGGAGGGTGGCCGGATCGCAGGAGATATAGATGATTGTCTCCGGCATCAGGCGCGGCAGCAGGGGGACAATATCCGCGCATCCCTGCCGGGGCGGATCAAGCAGCACAAGATCAAAGGTCTGGCCGGTGGCGACAAGTTCGCGCACCATGGCCACGGCCGCGCGTTTTTCAAAACGGCAGTTCTCGATCCCGTTCCACGCCGCGTTCCGCCGCGCCGAGCGGATTGCCGCCCCCTGCAGATCGCAACCGGTCACCTCCCCGGCCATGGCGGACAGGGGGAGCGAAAAATTACCGATCCCGCAGTGACAGTCGAGCGCCCGCCGCGGCCTCCCCTCGCCGACCCAGGCGAGCATCTGCCCGATCAGGTTGTAATTCTGCTCGGGATTAACCTGACAGAAGCCGCCCGGCTCCACGCCGAGGAGCAGATCCGCGTTGCCGGGCGCAAGCCCCGGCAACGAATACCGCAACAAGGCGTCGCCATCGCGGCCATTGCCAACCGGCCCGAACAGCCCGAACCCGTCGACATTGAACAATAGCGCCCGCGCCCCGACCCCCACCACTGCGGCCTCGGCGGCCTTGATGTCGGCCGGCCGCGGCTTCCGCCGGAAATGCAGCAGGAGAACCACGTCCCGGTCCGCCGGGCTGAACAACAGTTCCAGCTCACTGCCCTGCCCCAGCAGTTGCGCCATGGGCTTAAAGCGGTCGATGTTGCCGAGAACCGCGTTGATCTCCTCCCGGGCCAGCAGACAGGATGCCACCGGCTCCAGCGCATGCGATCCGCGCCGATGGAAACCGACCGCCGGCGTAAAACCGTTGCCGATCTGCAACCTGATCCGCTGCCGGTAATGAAACAGGCGCGGTGACGGCAAGGGCGCCCGCCAGACCCCGGCCAGGGAGTCCGCATCGAAAAGGGGGCCGCGCAGGAGATGATCACGCAGCATCGCCTCCTTGATTTCAACCTGACAGGCCGGCTCCGCATGCTGCAGATCACAGCCGCCGCAGGCCCAGAAATGGGGGCATGGCGGCGTCACCCGCCGGGGAGAGGGGGCCAGCAGCTCCACCAGCTCCCCCTCGACATACCCGCCCCGCTTCCTGAGCGGGCGCGCCATAACCCGCTCGCCGGGCAGCACGCCGTCCACCAGCATCACCAGCCCGTCGGCAAGTCGGGCGAGGCCCCGGCCGCCGATGACGAGTTTTTCGATGGTCACGATTTCATTTTTTGCAGCGGTCATGAACGCCCCCGGATCAACCTCTCGGCCGCCGGCTCGAATTTCTTCATGCTTCTGTTGCACAAACCGGCATCGGCTGTGCTAGAATAGGCCAAACCTAGCAAGGTGACGACGCCTCTACCTCACTGCCACAACGCTTGCCAAGGAACCTGACCATGCGCGTATTCATCACCGGCGGCACCGGCTTTCTCGGCCGCACCCTCACCCGGAAGCTGCTTGCCGAAGGCCATTCGGTGACCATTCTCACCCGCAGCCAACCACAACGCCAACAGTACACCCCCGCCCTCGCCTACGTGACCGGCAACCCGATGAAACCCGGCTTCTGGCAGGAGGAGATGGCCAAACACGAGGTGGTGGTCAACCTGGCCGGGGCCTCGATCTTCCGCCGCTGGACCGAGGAGAGCAAGAGAATCCTGCGCGAAAGCCGCATCGAAACCACCCGCAATATCGTTGGCGGCCTTGCCGTCCGCGCCGGAGAACCGACCACCCTGCTCAACGGATCGGCGGTTGGTTATTACGGCTTCCACGACGATGATCAGGAGATAAACGAAGCGGGCGACAACGGCAACGATTTTCTCGCCAGCCTGACCCGCGACTGGGAGGCGACCGCCCGCGAAGCGGAACAATACGGGGTCCGGGTGATCCCCTGCCGGATCGGGGTGATTCTCGGCCCGGACGGCGGCGCCCTGCAAAAGATGCTCACCGCCTTCCGCTTCGGACTGGGCGGCCCCCTGGGCTCCGGCAAGCAGTGGTTCTCCTGGATCTACCTGGATGATCTGGTCAACGCCCTGATCTTTCTGATCCAAAATCAAGGGATCACCGGGCCGGTGAACTGTACGGCGCCGCAACCGGTCACCAACCGGGAAATGAGCAAAACCCTGGCCAGGGTGTTGCGCCGTCCCATGTTTCCAGCCGCGCCGGCCATGCTGGTCAGGCTGATCTTGGGGGAATTCGGTTCGGTGCTTCTCGAGGGCCAGCGGGTGGTGCCGGCAAAACTCACCGCCAACGGCTTCATCTTTCGCCATCCCGATATCGAATCCGCTTTCAGAAAGGTACTCATTACCCCCTGAATCACCTGTTTACCCCCGCAACGCAACAAAAACTTGCTTTATCCGACCAACCCCCTTACCTTGTGCAACAGGTTCAGCAAACCCTCTCAACCTCACAAACAAAACACCTTGGCCGACCAAACGCGTTTATGCTGCAGCTTACCGATTTTGCACACCATTCCAGCACAAGACCCGCCCCCGACGGCCTTCACGGGCTCCCTGACGCCCCCCACAACACCCGCAACGATCTGCCCGCGCTTCCCATCACCATGGTATCACCTTGAAATCGGTACGGAAAAGAACCCTCACTGCCCTGATCGCGGTCTGGATCTGCGTCCCCGGCCTGTTTTTATACAACATGGAGATGGACACCAGGGCCGAGGAAAAGCATCTGGCGCAAAGCACCGCCAAGGCATTTTTCCAGCAGATCGTGATCAGCCGACGGTGGAACGCCTCCCACGGCGGAGTCTATGTTCCGGTCTCCGCCGCATCGCCGCCCAACGAGTATCTGCCGGCCCAGGATCGCACCCTGACCGCCGACAACGGCAGCAAGCTCGCCTTGATCAATCCGTCTTACATGACCCGGCAGTTGGCCGAACTGGCCCATCAGAACGAAAACGGCATTCAGTTCCACCTCACCAGCCTCAAGCCAATCCGACCCGAGAACAAGGCGACCGGGTGGGAGGAGAAATGGCTCAAGGCCTTCGAGCACGGAAGCAAGGCCGAGGGCGACTACTTCGATGACGGCAATATCACCTGGTTCCGCTACATGGAGCCTCTCCCCACCGGCCCAGAGTGTCTGCACTGCCACGCCCGCCATGGATACAAGGAAGGAGATATCCGCGGCGGGCTCAGCGTTTCGGTGCCATACCCCTCGCACACCCATCTTCACCTGTTTGTCGGTTATGGCGCGGTGGTACTCATCGGCCTCGCCCTGATCATCCTCGGCGTAAACTTCTATGATCGCAAGCGACGGCTGTTCGAGGCCACCTTCAACAGCCCGGTGCCAACCTGCATCACCGATCAAAATTTCACCATCCTGATGGCCAACAAGTCCTATTGGGACGAATTCGGCGCCCGGCCGGCCAACAAGAAAACGGTCATCTGCTACGAACACCGGCCCGGTGAATCCTGCCATACCGAAAATTGCCCCCTCACCCGCATCATGGCCGGCTCCAGCAGTTTCGCCTACGAGGCCCGCAAGAAGAAGGGTGAAATCAACCAATACTTCATCGTTACCTCCAAACCGCTCCTTGACGCCAAGGACAAGCCGATCGGGATAATCGAAAGCTTTCAGGAGATAACCGAACGCAAACAGGCGGAAGAAGCACTGGCCGCCTCCAACCGCAAGCTTGAATCCCTCAGCAACACCGACGGGCTCACCGGCATCGCCAATCGCCGGCATTTTGACGAGGTGCTGGCGCGGGAATATGCCCGGCATGCCCGCTCCGGGGCCAAACTTTCCCTGATTCTGCTGGATATCGATTACTTCAAATCATTCAATGACAGTTACGGCCACATTGCCGGCGACGAGTGCCTGCAAAAAATCGCCAAGGTGATCGCCAGCTTTGCCGCGCGGCCCGCCGACCTCGCCGCCCGATACGGCGGCGAGGAGTTTGCCTGCATCCTGCCGGAAACCGACCGCCGGGGCGCGCTTGCCATTGCCGAGAAGATCCGGCTGGGGATCATGGACCTCGCCATTCCGCACCGGAAATCCCAGGCGGCGGCATGCGTCACCGCAAGCCTCGGCGTTGAAACCGTCCACTGCCGCACCGGTGGGTCGGCCCTGGAGATCCTGACCCAGGTCGACGAACTGCTCTATTGCGCCAAATCATCCGGTCGCAACCGCATCGAAAGCGCGGTGCCGAGCGAGATGGAGGAAGAACTCAAGGCCAAACTTGTCCAGCTTGCCTGGAAGGATTCCCTGGCCTGCGGCAACGAGGTGATCGACTCGGAGCACCAGGCCCTCTTCCACATCTCCAACAAACTGCTGGAAGCGGTTCTTGCCGGTCGGCCGAACACGGAAATCTCCCTGATCATTGGGCGTTTGTTCGCGGATATCAGCCAACACTTTCATGACGAAGAGGCAATCCTGCAGGAAATCGGCTTTCCAAACCTGGCTCAACACGCCGAGGCGCACGCCAAACTGCTCGCCAGGGGCCTTGCCCTGGCAGCGGAATTCAAGGCCTCGACGCTTACCGCCGGTGATCTCTTCCAGTTTCTTGCCTATGAGGTGGTCATGCTGCACATGCTGCAGGCGGATCGGGAGTTTTTCCCTTTCATCAAGGATGTGAGCGCAAGTGAGAAAGATGCATGATCCCGCATCCAATGCGCACCCGCTCGTCATCGATGCCCCCGCGGACCCGATTATCCGCAGCTTCCCCTTGCGCGTTTTTCGCAACCGCCGTATATCTTCCGACAAGGAATACGTAACACTCCCGTGGAGTGCATTTCCCGCAAGCCCTGCATCCGCACCGCAACGAACCACAGGAAGAAACAATGCGCGTCCTTTTGGTTGAGGATGATCCGAAGATCGCCTCTTTCATCAGCATGGGCCTCAAACAGGCCGGCTTTATGGTCGATCAGACCGATAACGGCAACGACGGCCTGACCCTTGCCCTCAACGATTCGTATGACGCCGCCATTCTCGACATCATGCTGCCCGGACTGGACGGCCTGGCGCTGCTTGACGAACTGCGCGGCCGGCGGATCAATACCCCGGTGCTTATCCTCAGCGCCAAGCGCTCCGTTGAAGATCGGGTTCGCGGCTTGCAGGCCGGCGGCGATGATTATCTGACCAAGCCGTTCTCCTTCACCGAGCTGCTGGCCAGGGTTCAGGCCTTGATCCGGCGCGCCACCGGCTCCCTTGAAAACAGTGCCATGCGCCTCGCCAACCTCTCCATGGATTTGCGGAAACGGGAGGTCTGCCGCGACACCCGGCGCATCGACCTGCAGCCCCGCGAATTCGCCCTGCTGGAGTTTCTGTTACGCAACCAGGGGCGGGTGGTCACCAAGGCGATGATCCTTGAGCAGGTCTGGGACTATAATTTCGACCCGCAAACCAACGTGGTTGATGTACTCGTCTGCCGCCTGCGCAACAAGATCGACCGTGAATTCGAACCGAAGCTGATCCAGACCATCCGCGGGGTCGGCTATGTTCTCCGCCATGCTTAAGCAACTCCTCCACAATACCGGCTTCCGGCTGGCCTGCTGGTATTCCGCCATCTTCATTTCAAGCTCCATCCTGCTCTTCATCCTCGTCTATTTCCCGCTGCGCTCCGCCATCATCGAGAACGACCGCGACATGATTCAGGCCAAACTCAAGGAGTACGCCCTGCAGTATCAGGAGAGCGGCTTTAAATGGATGTTGAACGAAATCAGGATGGAGCAGGGCCATAACGCCGAACACGGCTTCCTGGTCCGGCTGACCGACAGCGACGGCATGGTTCTCTCGCAGGCGGTCCCTGTTTCCTGGCGGGATTTCGACCGCACCGCCATCCCCGCCCCGGGCGCGGCCGACGGTGAAATCCACTGGCACTCGCTGCGCTACAACAACAACCGGGATGAGCTTGAGATCGCCAGCATCAGGCTTGCCGACCACCATCTCCTGCAGGTTGGCAAGGGTGCGGAGGAGATGGAACGGCTGCTCGCCCATTTCCGCGACATCTTCACCGGGATCATGCTGCCGGTGATCCTGATCGGTTTTGCCGGCGGATTTTTTCTTTCCTACCGGGCGTTGCGGCCCATCCGTGATCTCATTCGGACCGTACGCAGCATCGACACCGGCCGGATGGACGCCAGGGTGCCGTCACGGCAGACCGGCGATGAACTCGACGAGCTCATTCACCTTTTCAACGATATGCTGGCAAAGATCGAAACCCTGCTCACCGGCATGCGGGCGGCCCTTGACAATGTCGCCCACGATCTGCGCACCCCGCTCACCCGCATGCGGGCCGCCATCGAAACCACCCTGCAAGACCCCGAACGCAATGCTGAATCCCTGCGGGAGGCCCTGATGGACTGCGCCGAGGATTCGGAACGGCTGGTGACCATGGTCAATACATTGATGGATATCTCGGAGGCCGAGACAGGGGTGATGCAACTGCATCCTGTCCGTTTCGACGTTGCCGCCTTCCTGCACGAGGTTGCCGACCTTTACCAGTATGTGGCTGAGGAGAAGGAGGTCGTGATCACCGTTGTCGCGCCCGCGGGCCTTGAGGCAGCCGGGGACATCAACCGCATCCGGCAGGTGGTCGCCAACCTGCTTGACAACGCGGTCAAGTACACCCCGACCGGAGGCACCGTCTGCATGCGCGCCGACGCCCTCGACCACGAAATCATCATCCGGGTTGAAGATACCGGCGTCGGCATAGCCGCGCAGGATCTGCCCCGCATCTTCGACCGGCTTTTTCGCGGCGACCAGAGTCGCAGCCAACGCGGCCTCGGCCTTGGCCTGAGTCTGGTCAAGGCGGTGATGCAGGCCCACAAGGGCCGGGTCGGGGTTGAAAACCTGCCCGATCGGGGCACCCGCTTCACCATCGCCTGGCCCCTGAGCACCCCCGACGCGGCCTGACATCACGCCCGCCTCGCCAACCTTGCCAATCTGTAATCTTCCGGCAACACTCCTGTAATCCTTATCCGGGTATCCTGCCCGCTGTGCTGTATGGACCAAACATCCTCATCGCCCCGGAGCACCCTTCATGCGGATACAGAATCCTTGCGCGGCTACCAACAGCGTCGCCGGCCGTTTCATGCTACCTCTCAATTTTCTGGGCATCTACATCCTCTACGCACTGGCCCTGCGGTTGGCGCTGACCTGTCGGAGTTGGGAACAGATCACGCATTCGCCGCTGCGGCTGACCGAGATTTTCGGCCTCGGTTTTTTCTATGATCTGATGAGCGGCCTCTACGTCCTCATCCCCTTCACCCTCTACCTGCTGATAGTCCCCCAGAGAGTTTTCGACAGCCGCTGGAACCGTTGGCTGGTTGGACTGCTTCTTTTCGCCGCCATCTACGGCCTGGGGCTTGCCTCCGTCGCCGAATGGCTATTCTGGGATGAGTTCGGCACGCGTTTCAACTTTATCGTCGTCGACTATCTCGTCTACACCCACGAGGTGTTCGGCAACATCCGGGAGTCGTATCCGCTCACCCTGCTCTGCAGCGGCCTGTTCATGCTGACCGGCGGAGTGTATTTCGCCGCCCGCAACAGACTGCACCGTCACCTCGACTGCGGCAAAAGAACGGAAGAGCGAGTGGTTCGGCGGGGATTTCGGGTAGGGGCCGCCCTGCTCTTGCTGCCGGTATTCTTCTTTTTTCTGGTCGGCAACGGCATCACCGACAGCCTGCCCGGCCGCTATGAGAAGGAGTTGGCCGAAAACGGCCTCTATCAGCTTTTCAGCGCCTTCCGCGCCAACAGTCTCGACTATGAAACCTTCTACCAGACCATCGACCCGGCCATGGCCACAACCGGGCTGCGCTTCATGCTCGACCACGACAACGGCCACTTTCTCCATCGCCAACCGATGGATACGGAACGGCTGATCGCCACACCGGGGCCGGAGGCAAAGCCAAATGTCGTGCTGGTGATGATGGAAAGCATGAGCGCCGAATTCATGGCCGCCTTCGGCAACCGGGACGGCCTGACCCCCAATCTGGATCATCTGGCCGCCAACGGGCTGCTCTTTGCAAACCTCTATGCCACCGGCACCAGAACGGTGCGGGGCATGGAGGCGGTGACCCTGTCGATCCCGCCGACCCCGGGCCGCTCCATCGTCAAGCGACCTGACAACGACAACCTCTTCTCCATGGGCTTCATCTTCAGGGAAAAGGGCTATGCCGCCACCTTTCTCTACGGGGGCTACGGCTACTTCGACAACATGAACTCCTTTTTCAGCAACAACGGCTTTGACATTGTCGACCGCTCGGCCCTGACCCTTGACGAAATCAGCTTTGCCAACATCTGGGGCGTCTGCGACGAGGACATCTTTCACCGGGCGGTGCGGCAGTTCGACCAACAGGCCAGGATGGGCAAGCCGTTTCTCGGCTACATCATGACCACCTCCAATCACCGCCCTTACACCTATCCGACCGGCCGGATCGACATCCCGCCCGGCGCCGGCCGGGCAGGCGGGGTGAAGTATGCCGATTACGCCATCGGCGCCTTCATCGCCGAGGCGCAAAATCGCCCCTGGTTTAAAAACACCCTTTTCGTTTTTGTCGCCGATCATTGCGCGGCCAGCGCCGGCAGGGAGGAGCTGCCCCTCCATCGCTACCATATCCCGGCCATCATCTACCAACCAGGCGTCGTGCAGCCGGCGCAGATCGATACCCTGGCCAGCCAGATCGATCTGGTGCCGACGGTGCTGGGAATGCTGCGCTGGAGCTACCGGAGCAAGTTCTTCGGCCGCGATATCATGCGGGCGGATTTCACCCCCCGCGCCCTGCTCGGCAACTATCAGAAACTGGGCTACCTGAAAGACGGCAGGCTGACGATTCTCAACGAACGGAAACAGCTCCACCAGTATCGGATCGTGCATGCGGCGATCAACGACACGGTGGTGGAGGAAGAAAATCCGGTGGACGAAAAGCTTCGCCGGGAGGCGATCTGCTACTACGAAGGCGCGAGCCTTCTCTACAAGAACAACCTCTACCGGCGGCAATAACGAGCGTTCATTTCACAAAAAAAAGGGCTGCCCCGCCTCCGCGAAAACAGCCCTCTCCCGCCACTCTGCCGGATGACCGAGGCTTGCTCGATCATCCCCAAAAAACCGCTTAACTAATACATCTTATCCGCATAGGCGAGCCAGCCGCCGGCCATGACCAGTTCCCTGTCAAAGGAGTTCAGGGTGAAATCGAAGACGACCTCCTGGTTGCCCTTGGCGATAAGCTTGCCGTTCGCCACGTCAACGGCGATCTCGACCTCGCCGCCCAGCGAGAAGAGGATGTTGATATCCTCCTTGGGCAACTCGATGGCGAGCATCCCGCAGTTGAACATATTCTGCCGGAAGATGCGCGCGAAGGATTCGCCGATCACCACGTTGATGTCGTTGACCTCAAACACCCACACCGCATGCTCGCGGGAGGAGCCGCAGCCGAAGTTNNGGGGGTGACGATCACCGCCGCATCCTGGGCCGCGTCGGACCTGGGGTCAAAGCCGCCCAGCTTCAGGTCTTCCAGCATATAGGGCTGCAAGGCCATCTTGGTGTTTTCGGTGAGGTACTTGGCCGGGATG
>DHYT01000222.1 GCA_002415465.1 Desulfobulbaceae bacterium UBA5123 | reverse complement strand
TAAGATATATTTAGTCTTATATCAATCCCCCGCCCGCCTGTCAAGAACAAATCATTGCCGGTCGGGTCGGGCGAGGTCGGCAAGGGCCTGCCGGGCCAAATCCGCCACCGTTGCCGCAACCATCCCCTCTCCCAGCCAGAAGCGCACCGGCCGAAGATCGCTTGCCAGCAGCGCCAGCGGCGCCGTCGCCTCGCCAGCCCGCAACAACCCCAACGCCCGGGCGGCGAGCCCCCGCACCCCGCCATCCGCCGACCCCAGATAGGGCAGGAGGTAACCCGCCGCGCCCTTGGCAGACAAAAGATCCGGCCGCATCGCCGCCAACCGCCCCAAGCCCCACATCAGGCCACGCTGCAACGGTTCGTATTCAATATAAAAGCCATCCTCACGCATAAACGAGACCAACACGTGGGTGTACTCCTGGGCCAGACCTTCATGTCCGACAAGCGCCTCGGCCATTGCCTCGGGCGCGCCCCAACCAATGCCGCCGGACTCGTCGTTCAGGCTCCACATCAGGCGACGCATCACCACCCGCGCCGATTCCATCTCCCGGTCGGCAAGACGGCTAACCACCGGTCCCATGGCCGCCACCGCATGCCATTTCAGCCGTTCCTCGCTGCGGCAGATCCCGGAGAACAACGGATTCAACAACTGCTGTTCGTCGTAACCGCGCAAGGCGGCATGCAACTCGGACAAGGTTGCGGTCCGCAGCAACTCCGTTATCTTTTGCTTCAGTACGCGTTCGCGCATCACTCAAACCCTGCCGTCATCCGATTCAGCCCTCGATGGCAAAACGAGCCGTTTCACTCTTGGGCGGCTGAAACTCGCCAACCGCCACCAGCTTCTTGTTGAATCCGACGCAATCGACCACCGTCGCCCACAGCATGGCAAGGGCCTTGGCCTCAGCCTCGGATTCCGGAGTAAACGCCACCAGATTGTTGTCCAGTTCGATCTTCATTGCCCACCCTCCTTGGTTGTCGTTGCCCCCTGCGTCACGGCCCTGCCCACGGCCCGACCGAGCTCCACGCATTGTTTATAGCCCTCGTGATCAGGCACATTCTTGATCCTCACCCCTTCATCGACAAGCTCGATCCCGATCTCTTCGAGATAGCCGTTCAACTGCCGCACCGCCTCGCCACTCCAGCCATAGGACCCAAACGAGGCGCCGACGCGCCCGACCGGCCGCAACCCCTTTACATAGGTAAGGATATCGGCCAGCCTGGGCATGATGTTGTTGTTGAGGGTGGCCGAGCCGAAGATGATCGCCTTGGCGTCGAGCATCTCGGCCATGATATCACTTCGATGGCACAGCCTGGCGCTCATCAGCCGCACCTCAAGCCCCTCCCGCTCCAGGCCGGTACAGACGCTCTTGGCCATCTTTTCCGTGCTCTTCCACATGGTGTCATACACCACCAAGGCCTTGTTGGATGTTTCCTGCCGACTCCAGCGGGCATACGCCTCGATGATCCTGCCCGGCGCCGAGCGCCAGATCGGCCCGTGATCAGGAGCGATCATCTCGATGGCAAGCCCCATCTCCGCAACCTGCGCGAGCAGCTTCTGCACCAGCGGCGAAAACACCAGCAGGATGTTGGCGTAGTATTTGGCGGCGTGGTTGATCAGTTCATCCATGGGCAACTGGTCGTCAAACCGCTGCGAAGAGGCAAGATGCTGACCGAAGGCGTCGCTTGAAAACAGCAGTTTGTCCTCCACCAGATAGGAGAACATGCTATCCGGCCAGTGCAGCATCTTGGTTTCGATGAACCGGACGGTACGGCTGCCGAGACGGATCTCATCACCGGTCTTCACCACCTCGAAGGGCCAGTCCTCGCGATGGAAATGGCTGATCATCGCCCGCTTGCCGTTGGCGGTGCAGAAGATCTTTTCCGGCTTGACCAAGTCGATCAACTCCGGCAGCGAACCGGAATGGTCAAGCTCCACATGGTTGACGATGATGTAGTCGATCTTGTCCGGCTCAATCACCTGCTGGATGTTATGAACCAGATCGCCCCTGAAATCGTGTTTAACGGTATCGAAGAGGGCGACCTTTTCATCCTTGACCAGATACGCGTTATAGGTGGTGCCCCGTTCGGTGGAGTAGCCGTGAAAATCACGGACATTCCAGTCAACCGCGCCCACCCAGTAAATATCCTTCTTCACCTCAACTGCCGTCATAATCCTCTCTCCATACATAAAAAAAGCCGCGCCGACCGGTTGATCGACGCGGCATGAACTGATACAGGCTACAAACCCTTTACACTCAGGCCACCGGCAACGTGAACACACGCTGCGCAAGCTCCTGATCGAGGACAAACAGACCGTTGGCGTCATTGCCGATCAACTTCAGCTTGTCGACAATGGCGGAGGCGCTCGCCTCCTCCTCCACCTGCTCGGTCACAAACCATTGCAGAAAAATATTGGTGGCATGATCGCGCTCATCAAGGGCATGGTTGACCAGTTCGTTGATCAGGGCCGTCACCTTTTGCTCATGCTTGAGCACCTCGCTGAACACCGCCAACGGCGTTTTCCAGTTGGCGGGAGGCTTGGCAATGGCCGTCAACGCCACCATCCCGCCGCGCTCATGGACAAAATCGTACATCTTCATGCCGTGGAACAGTTCTTCCTGGGCCTGCATCCGCATCCAGTGAGCCATCCCGGCAAGGCTCCCGGATGCGAAATGTGCCGACATGGCGAGATAAAGATAGGAAGAGTAATATTCGGCGTTGATCTGGGCGTTTATCGCCTTTTCCATACCGCTACTCAGCATCCCCTCACCCTCCCCACAAGCCGTGCAGATTGCAGTAGGCCCGCGCCGTCGCCTTGTCGGCGGCTACGCAGAACTCCGCCACCGGCGCTTGTCCGGGATTGAGGAACTGCCGGTAAAGCTTGTCGCCGACCAACAACTCAATCCACTCGATATAGTGCTTATCATCCATGGGATGCGCCGTCGACCCCACCGAAACCCTGAATCCGGTGGCGGTTTTTTCTACCACCGGCACATGCTTTTCCTTGGCTGCGTCAACGGTATTCTCGGCAAACAGCATCATGGGCTGCCCGCAACAGACCAATTCGCCGGCGCCGGCATGCAGCACCTCGACCATATTGCCGCACATGGAACATTTATATACCTGTGATCTCTTCGTCATATCCGCCTCCCAATATCGCCTGATCAATTATGAAGAACGCGTCTCCGCACAGTTACTCCGCCAAGAACCGGTCAATAATTTTCTTCCAACAACTCAAAGTGGGCCTGCTTGTGTGCACAGGCAGGGCAAAGATCCGGCGCGCCCTCGCCCTCGTGGGTGTAGCCGCAATTGCGACAACACCAGGTCGCCTTTGCTTCCCGCTTAAACACCCGCCCCTTTTCGATATTCGCGGCAAGGGCAAGATAACGCTTTTCATGACGCATCTCGGCGACGGCGATGGCCATGAACACATCGGCGATGTTGCCGAATCCCTCGGCGCGTGCCACCTTGGCAAAGGCAGGATACATGCCGGTATGCTCATGATTCTCGCCGGCCGCGGCCTCCTTGAGATTCTCCAGGGTGGAACCGATGACGCCGGCCGGGAAGGAGGCGGTAATCTCCACCTCGCCGCCCTCAAGAAACTTGAAAAGTCGCTTGGCATGCTCCTTTTCCTGGTTGGCGGTTTCTTCAAAAATAGCCGCGATCTGCACAAAACCTTCATTCTTGGCCTTGGCGGCAAAATAGGTATATCGGTTGCGGGCCTGTGATTCGCCCGCGAAGGCCTTCAGTATGTTCTTTTCGGTTTCCGTTCCAGCCAAAAAACCCATCGGCATTCCTCCGCCTGTGCGAATCCGGCTACACCCGATCGACACAGTATATCGGTTAGACCCTAGCGTGTTCCATAAGGATTCATCAACCCCGAAACGATCCGGACAAAAAGCCAAGGTGCCGCTACGCCAAGGCCATTCGGCACCCCACTTTCACATCATCCCATCCCGGATCAGGCGCTTGCCACCTTACATGTGGGGCAGACCCCGACAAACTCCATCCGATGCATGGAAACATCAAACTCGGTCAGACGGCTGACCTTCTGGTCCATCTCGGCGTCGACATCCACATACACATCCTCCAGGCGGCTGCACTGCGCGCAACGCACGTGGTGATGGTGTGAGGCGTTGCCATCAAAACGCTTCTGGGTGCCCGCCACTTCGATTTTCTGAATCAGGCCGCAATCGGAAAGCACCTCGAGGTTCCGGTACACGGTGCCGAGGCTGATCTTCGGCAAACGCTTGCGCAGCAACCGGTACATCTCGTCAGCGGTGGGATGGGTGTGCATCTTGCGCAACTCATCAAGAATTACCTGCCGTTGTTTCGTCATCCGCAGATTTACAGGGGTGTCCATTTTAAAACCTCCAATAATTGAAGTTGATAATGCGTAACAGTACCGACAACGTCGTATTGGTTATTACTAACCGAACTGTTTATTTATTACAAGCAAAATTTAGAATAAAGTTTACCGCACGCCTACACCCCACACCCGCCAAACTAAACCAAACACCAGCAAGCCATCGACTCGCCCATCGGCAACTCCACTTTTGCCGACACCCTGGGCGACTGCTTCTCAAGTGCAGGCCTCCTGCAAAAGCTCTCCCGACTAAGATTACCACCCGCCCCTGCCCACTGGTTTGGTTTTTTGTCGCAACCACGGCCACAACCGCTCCCCTGCCCCGCCCCACAACAATTCTCCCTCATGCCCGCCTATCTCCTAAACGCTCATTTCGCCATCCTTCGCCATGTGCCTACACAATCCGCTGTCATTACTCAGAAAAGTTAGGGGGTTTTTAGAAAAATCGGAACTATCTACAAACACCGGACATCCGCCTATTTCCGCGTAGTCACGCCCTTGCTCCACCTCCAATATCATTTGCTTAAATACATCACACCTACACCCATAAACACTTGCCTATTACCCTTGCGCGCACCGGACATTTTACCGCCCGATGACACCTAACTATCGTCAGGCAGTGATTTGATGCCTCCGCGTAACAACGGCTCCCCTAGGCTGGCGTTACCGGAACAACGCGAAAAGGAACCACACCGATTCACACTTTCCCACAAGTATATGCTATTGTTTGTTAGGTTTGCAACCGATAAATCTTCTTCGCTTTGGCTCTCAAAACAGGGTAACGCTACCCTTCCCGACTAACGGCCACCCGGTTGCGCCCGTCGGCCTTGGCCTGATACAGGGCCGCGTCAGCAAGCCGGTAGACGGCCTCGACATCGTCACCCCGATTCCGGTCGGTGGTGACGCATTTCAGCCCGCAGGATATGGTGACATAGGGAGTGGGGCCGCTCTTTTCGTGGGGAATCCGCAGGGCCTCGATGCCCGCCCGGATACGCTCCGCGACCAACACGGCGTCCTCTTCACGCCGCACGTTGATGATCGCGCCAAACTCCTCCCCACCCAAGCGGAAGGCGAAATCGCCGGAACGCATCAAGGTCCGCCTGAGGGTTGCCCCCACCTGCCGCAGCACATCATCCCCCATCTGATGGCCGTAGGTATCGTTGTACTTCTTGAAATTATCCACATCGAGCATGATGAAGGCGAATTTCTTTTCATCACGACGCGCCCGCTGCAGTTCTTCCGGGAAAATTTCGTTAAAGCGGCGGCGGTTAAAGAGCCCGGTAAGTTCATCGGTAATCGAGATCTCCTCGATGCGTTTTTTATCGGTTATGTCGGTGTGAATGGCGGTAAACCCCGCGATCCCCCCGGATGCATCATAGGTCGGGGAGATCGTGCTTTCCACCCAATAGCTGCCGCCGCCCTTGGTGGTATTCTTAAAAATCCCGGACCAGACCGCCCCGCCGAGAATGGTCTTCCACAGCCTCTCATACAACTCCTTCGGCATTTCGGGATGGCGGACGATGCGATGATTCTTGCCCAGCAACTCATCCCGCTCATAGCCGCTGGTGCGGCAGAAGGCATCGCTCACATAGGTGATGTTGCCGTCGATGTCGGTGACGGAGGTGAGTACGTTCTGATCAATAATGTCCACATACTCACTCAAACGCTTCTGGACGGCACGGAGTTCGGTGACATCCTGCACCGTCCCCAGCATGGAAATCGGCTTGCCGGCGGCATCCCGGCGAATCTCGCCTCTCTCTTCCACGATACGGATCGAACCGTCCCCGCGCACCACCCGGTGACTGACGGAATATGGCGTATCCTTGTCTAGTGATTCGCCCACCGCCCAGGTGACCGATTCCCGGTCATCGGGGTGAATAGCTTCAAGAAACGCCTCATAGGTAGCTGCAAACTGTTGCGGCTGCAGGCCGAAGATGCGGTAGATTTCATCGGACCAGGCCAATTTACCGGTGAGGATATCCCATTCCCAGCTGCCGATATGGGCTATGCCCTGGGCGCGATCCAGCGAGTGCTTGGCCTGCGCCAATTCCCTGGTCCGGGACGCCACCTCCTCTTCCATGGTAAAGGTGTACTGTTCGATGGTATCGGCCATGTCGTTGAAATGCGCCGAGAGGAGGCCGATCTCATCCGCACGCATATTTATGGTCCGCGCCTTGAAGTCGCCGTTGGCAAAACGCTGCATCACCAGGGCCAGTTGCCTGACCGGCTTGGTGATGCTGCCGGTGGCGACAATAACTCCGAACAATACCATAACCAGGGATGCCAACCCGACCCCGGCCATGATCAACGTCTGACGAGAGATGGGGGCAAAGGCCTCATCCTGATCGATCTTGACCACCAAACCCCAGTCCAATGACGGCACATAGCCCCAGGCGGCGATAACCGGCACGCCTCGATAATCAACGGTGACGCCGGCTCCCGGCCGGCCGTTGACGGCAAGGTGAATAGGCAGGGTGGTGTTCCCTTTCAGCACCAACTCGCGGTCCAGTGCGTCCGGCCGGTGACGGAGGGGCGCCGCGGCGACGATGTTCTCGCCCTGGACACGCCCGGCGACCAGTTCGCCGCTGGCGCCGAGGCCGAGATAATCAGAAAATATATAGAACAGCTGCGCCTCGTTGAGCTGGGCGGCAATCACCCCCAACAGCTTATGATCGCCAAAGACCGGGGTGGCGATGAAGGCGGCAGGTTTTTGCGAGGGCGGGTAAAACGAAAAGGAGGAGATCTCGCTGTCGAGCAGGGTGATCGCCTTGCCAAAAACCTGGGCCAGGCCGCTGTCGCGGTAGCGACCATGATGGAGATTGGTGCCGAGTTCATCTTCCCTGGCGACGGAGTAAACGATATCGCCGTCCGGGGCGATCAGAAAGATGTCATGATATCCCGCCCGCTGCGTGGTTTTCCGCAGGAACGCATCGATTTCGGCATCGACCTCCGCAACCGGCAATCGATCTGGCCGCTCTTGGGTGCTATGCTCACAGTAAAGCTGTTCTGCGGCCCTTACCACCGCCGGAACCGATGCTAGCGCAAGGAGCCCTTGCCGCTGTTCGTCGACAAAGAGTTCGATGCGCTCCGTCTTCTCATGCAGGAGATCGTTGAGATGGGCGGTGATCTCAAGAACAAGGGCGTTGCGGGTATTGTGATACACGAGGACGGTCAGGGTGGCCAGGGGGAGCAGGGCAATAAGCAGAAACAACGCCCCCACCTTGGCCCCGATCTTTTGGCTGAAAATATTCTTCATGGCGCCACCGCGGGGGCGGGCGCCCACTGGTTGTTCCACAGCCGTTTATAACGGTCAACCAATGCCAGCCAGTGACTGCGATCGTCGAAGGACGGGAATGGCTCGGGACGAACGGGCTGCTGTGAATCCCAAACGATCTCGAACCAGCCGTCGCCGGTGCTCCGGCCGATCCGAGTCGGCTTCCAGGCGTGATGGTTCTGCTCGTCGATGTAAAAAATGCCGCCGGGCCCATTGATACTCTGTCTGCCGAAGGCAAACCTGACCTTGCGAGGCTCGGGGCTCGCCGCTTCAGCTACCGCCTGGGCCCAGAGCTTTACGCCCATGTATGCCGCCACCATCGGATCGTTGAGACGACGATCCGCGCCGTAGCGCGCACGAAATCTCTGCAGAAACGACCTGTTTTCATTCCCGGGCAAGGATTCAAAATAACTCCAGGAGGCGTAATGGCCGGCCATGGCGCCTTTCGGCAGTGCCGCGGCGATCGTCTGCAACTCGGTTTCGGTGATGCTGAAGGAGAAAACGGGTATGTCGGCGCTGCCGAGCCCCTGGCGCTGGAGGGCGGCAAAAAATGCTATATTGCTGTCGCCGTTCAGGGTATTGAAAACCACGGCCGGGCGCAGGGCCGCGATTTCCGCGGCAATGGCGGCAAAATCATCCCCCCCCAGGGGCTGGTAACGCTCCGCGACCACCTCCCCTCCCAGGATGCCAACGAGATCGCCGATGATATGGTTGGCAACACGTGGGAAGATATAGTCGGAGCCGACCAGATAGGTTCGTAACCCCAGGTTGTCCAGGGCCCACTTGACCGCCGGCTTGATCTGCTGGTTGGGGACCGACCCCATGTAAACGATGGCGGGTGATGCCTCCACGCCTTCATATTGCAGGGGATAGACCAGGAGGTTGCCGCGCTTTTCGACCACCGCCCCGACCTCTTTGCGACTGGCCGAGGTCCAGCAGCCGAAGATGACGGAGACCTTGTCGACATCGATTAACCGCGCGGCTTCCTGCGCAAACTGAACCGGATCAGAACCGCCGTCGGCGAATATCGCCTCCACGGGCCGACCGAGAACGCCGCCGCGCCGGTTCAGTTCCTCAACCGCAAAAAGGGTGGCGTCGATGACCGGCTGTTCGCTCATGGCCATGGTCCCGGTCCGGGAATGGAGGATGCCGACCCGCACCGGCACGGGCGGATCTTGCCGCCGGACCACAAAATAAGCGGCCGCCAGCAAAACAAGCATGCCAACCATGAATACCGTTTTTTTCACACGTATCCTCTTTCCACCGGCCCCTAAAAACGGGAACACCTATCAATACGCACTTGATCTGCTAGGCAACACTCAGGATAAAAGGAAGCCGCCGGAAATGCAAGCGGATGTGACAACGGCAGGATGCCGGATAACGCGAAACCGGCTGGATGAACTGATGAAATAAAACGAAAGGCATACCCGGCGGGGGGAGGCAAAAACCGGCGGCGCGGGGCCGCCGGTCGCAATCAACGATCCCTAAAACCGTTTCTCGAAATAGGGCTTGAGCACGGTGGGGATCTCGACGGTGCCGTCTTCCTGCTGGCAGTTTTCAAGAATCGCGGCCAAGGTCCGCCCGACGGCAAGCCCGCTGCCGTTCAGGGTATGCACCAGGGCGCTCTTCTGCTGATCCTTCGGGCGGTAACGGACCCCGCCCCGCCGGGCCTGGAAATCACCGAAGTTGCTGCACGAGGATATCTCCCGGTAGGTGTTCTGGGCCGGCATCCACACCTCGATATCATAGGTCTTGCGAGCCGAAAAGCCCACGTCGCCGGTGCAGAGGATCACCACCCGGTAGGGCAGTTCCAGCAGTTGCAGCACCTCCTCGGCGTCGGCGAGCAATGACTCCAACTCGGCGTCGGAATCCTCCGGCCGGGTGAACTTGACCAACTCCACCTTGTCAAACTGGTGCTGCCGAATCAATCCCCGGGTGTCCTTGCCATAGGAGCCGGCCTCGGAGCGGAAACAGGGGGTGTAGGCGCAATACTTGACCGGCAGGTCCTTCTCGGCCATGGTTTCATCGCGATGGAGATTGGTCACCGGCACCTCGGCGGTGGGGATCAGCCACAGATCGCGCCCCTCGACCCGGAAGAGATCCTCGGCGAATTTCGGCAACTGGCCGGTGGCGGTCATGGTCTCGGTATTGACCAGAAAGGGCGGCAGCACCTCCTCATAGCCGTGCTTCTGGGTATGAAGATCAAGCATGAAGTTGATCAACGCCCGCTCGAGACGCGAGGCAAACCCCTTCAACACCGCAAAGCGCGCCCCGGAGAGCTTGGCCGCCCGCTCGAAATCGAGTATCCCCAACGCCTCGCCAACCTCCCAGTGGGGCTTGGGCTCAAAAGAAAAACGCGGCACCTCCCCCCACTTCTTGAACTCGACGTTATCGGCGTCGCTGCCGCCCACCGGCAGATCGTCGTGACAAAGGTTGGGAACCCCCATGACGATGTCGCTCAGGGCCTCCTCGGCGGCGGCAAGCTTCTCTTCGATCTCCTTGATCCGGTCGCCGACACCGCGCATCTCGGCCATCAGCGCCTCGGGGTTCTCGCCCGCCTTCTTGAGCTTGCCGATCTCGGTGGAGGCGGTTTTCCGCTGGTTGCGCAACGCCTCGACCTCGCCGAGCAACTCACGCCGATTGCGGTCGATATCCTCAAATTCCTCAAGCCGGGAATTCTTCACACCACGCAGGCGGGTTTTTTCCTTGACCAGTTCTATATTTTCCCGAATGAAACGAAGCTCAAGCATGGTATCTGGTTCCTCAGTCTGCCGAAATATTTACATCTGACGGTGAAACGTCATCCACGGAAAGCATGTTTTGTATCATGCCACCAGCGAGAAATCAAGCAGACTTCCCAACCGGCAGCCCCCGCCACGCCGCCAAAAAAAACGGCCAATACTTGCCCGCCAGGCAAACATTGGCCGTGATCAGACTATGAACAGATCAACCTAGACGGTCAGATCGTCGCGGACCGCCGTGCGTGGGCCGCCGTGGCCGGCGGAGCGCCAGTCGCGGATGGGCGCCAGCTCGAGCATCTGCTCCTGGCGGCCGAGGCCGTTCAACTTCTCGTAGACCGACTGCCAGATGCAGGGCACATCGCGATGGATCTCGCAGCGGCCGTCCTGGGAACCGCCGCAGGGGCCGTTCATCAGACTCTTGGCGCAACGGGCCACCGGACAGAGACCGCCGGTGACATGCAGCACGCAGTCGCCGCAACCGGCGCACTGCTCGCTCCAGACCCCCTGCTCGGCGGAACCGCCGAAGAAGGAGGTGTTGACCGCGGGATAGACGTTGACCATCGGCCGCAGGTTAGCGATGAAGTTGACCCCGACCCCGCAGGCCATGGAGAGGATGGCGTCGAACTGGCCGTCCCACTGGTCGATGGAGTCGATGTACTCCTTGTCGCACTGACGGACCAGGGAGGCCTCGATGATCTCGATGGGCTTGCCCTCCTTCTTGCGACCGACCTTGAGCATGGAGGCGAGGATCTCCACCTCGCGCTCGCCGCCGGCGGAACAGACGGATACACAGCCACGACAGCCAAGGATGAGAACCCGCTTGGCGCCGCCAATCATCTTCAATATTTCATCAACCGGTTTACGCTCGGCAACAATCATTATTTCTCCCCCTTGATCGGGCTGGGCCCCATGGCCTTGACCCGCTGCTCCATCTCCTGGGCAACGGTGACGAACTCCTGATGAAAACCACGCTCCAGATGGTGCATGGAGATCCGCTCGGCCTCCAGACCCAGCTCGGCGAGAACCTTCTTCACCGCGCCGGCCCGTTTCGCGGCCCGCTGGCTGCCCATCAGGTTATGACACTTGTCCTCGGGGCAGGCGACCACGCAGACGCCGTCGGCGCCGTCCTCAAAGGCCTTGAGCAGGCTGCTGACCTTGAGCTTGCCGCCGCAGACCACCCGGTTGATGCTGGCCCCGGCCGGGAATCCGTCCGCCCGCAGCCCCTCGGGACTCACCGACAGGGCTTGCTGGGAGGTGTAATGACAACAGAATACTTGGATATTGGGGGTAAAATCGCTCATCACTTCTCCGTCCTACTTGTTCTTGCCGGAGGCCGCGATCAAGCGCTCATCCTCGGACTCATTTAAGACGATGGCCTTGGCCGGACACTCGGTGGCACAGATGCCGCACGCCTTGCACTCGCTGGCGGCGATGGCGGCAACGCCCTTCTCGTCGATCTTGGGAATCCGCCACGGGCAGACCCGTACGCAGGTGAGACAGGCGACGCAGAGATCGCGCTCCACCCAGGCGATCTTGCCCTTGTCGCGCAGATCCTGCTCGGTGACGTAGCCCTCGTCCTGGGCCAGCTTGCGCAGGGCGACCATGATGTCGGCGAAGCGCACGTCCTGCGGACAGACAAAGACGCAACTCTGACACTTGGAGCAGTGCCAGAGCAGATCCGACTTGAGCAAACGGTCCTTCAGGCCCATGCGGATCATGTGGATCAGCTTGCGGGGATCGAAATCCGGGATCGCCTGGCTGACCGGGCATGCGCCACTGCAAGCGCCGCAGGAAAAACAGCGGTTGAGATGCTCTCCGCCGCGGGTTGCGGTCACCTGGCCGGCAAAATCCGCGTTGACCTCTTTACTGGTAACTCCCATATCGTTCCTCTTTGCATACTCTTGGATGCCCGCCGACAGCGGCGGGCCATCATTTCCCACAAAATAGACAAAACTAGCGCCTGAACGGCGGACAAATCTGTAACGTAGCCGTGGATGCTACCCAAAGCAACCCGGTTTGTCAATATCAGCGAGCCCTAAAAACAGTCGGCCGCCCCGGCCCCGCCTCAAAATTTCAAGTTTTTACAAGGCGATACCGTCCGGGCAAAACAACCCAGGGATTCCGCGGGCCGCAACGGCCCGGCTCAGACCAGGAAACGAAACTCTCCCTTGCCGAGCAGATACTGCAGATGCAGCAGCCCGACCAGTCGGCCCTGCTTGTCGGTCACCGCCAGCACCGTGATCTCATGCCGCTGCATCAGGCTCACCGCGTCGGCGGCCAGCAGGTCGGGGTCGATGGTCTTGGGGGCCGCGGTCATCACCGAAGCCAGCGCCAAGGCGCCGAGGTCGCGATGCCTGCTGACCAGCCGCCGCACATCGCCGTCGGTGAGGATGCCGGCGATGGTCTCGCCGTCACCCATGATCAGAACCGCGCCGAGGTTTTTCTCATTGAGTACCCCGATGGCATCCACCAGGGAGGTCTCCCGGGACACGCGCGGGATCGCCGCGCCAGTGAGCATCACCTCGGCGACCCGCACCTTGAGCCGCTCACCCAGGCTGCCGCCCGGATGGTTGCGCCGGAAATCGCTCTCCTTGAACTGCTTGCGCTCCAGCAGCACCACCGCCAGGGCGTCGCCCATGGCCAGGGTCGCGGTGGTGCTGGCGGTGGGGGCGAGCCCCAGCGGACACGCCTCGCGCGGCACGCCGATATCGAGCACCGCGTCGCCGGCCAGGGCCAGAGGGGAAGCAACGTCGCCGGTCATGGCGATGATCTTGTTGCCCCGGTTTTTCAAGCTTTCCAGGAGCAGGGTCAACTCGGCGGTCCGGCCGCTGTAGGAGATGGCGAGCACCACGTCGGAGGGGTCGACCAGCCCCAGATCGCCGTGCATCGCCTCCACCGGGTGGAGGAAGAAGGAGGCGGTGCCGGTGCTGTTCAAGGTGGCGGCGATCTTCTGGCCGACGATCCCGGACTTGCCGATGCCGGTGATGATCACCCGGCTGGGGCAGGCCATGATCAACTCGACGGCCTTGGCGAAATCCGCCCCGACCCGCTCGACCACGGCGAGAATCCCTTCCGCCTCGATGCGCAATACCTCTTTTGCCTGCTCAACACACATATCTTATAGAGTACCGATTAACCGATGGCGGCAGGGGTTACCCGAGAGCCAGTTTAGTGAACAACCGATCCGGCTCCACCGGATACTTGCCGGTATAGCAGGCGGTGCAGAACGAGGCGCCGTTGCCGCCGGTGGCCTCGATCAAGCCGTCGAGGCTCAGATAGTAGAGGGAGTCGAGCCCGAGATGATCGCGGATCTCATCCACCGACTTGGCGGAGGCGATCAATTCGCCGCCCGAGGGGAAATCGATCCCGTAATAGCAGGGATGGGCGGTGGGCGGACAGCTGATCACCATGTGCACCTCCTTGACCCCGGCGTCGCGCAGGGATTTCACCCGGCTGCGGCCGGTGGTGCCGCGGATGATGGAATCCTCGATGATGATCACCCGCTTGCCCTGCAGAAAGGAGCGGATCGGGTTCAGCTTCACCCGCACCGAGAAATCCCGCATGGACTGGGTGGGCTGGATAAAGGTGCGGCCGACGTAATGGTTGCGG
>DHYT01000126.1 GCA_002415465.1 Desulfobulbaceae bacterium UBA5123 | reverse complement strand
GGCGGCGGCGGCAAGATCCCGCTGATGCCGGAAGCCGTGCTGGGGCGGACGGGCGACGACCTGCTGCTGCGCAACTACGAACAACGCTGCTTCCGATACCCGGACCTCTGTTGACCGGCAAGGGCTGCCGTTTGGGGTCCGGGCAACCTTCCACATCCACGGAAAACAAAAAAAATCCATGGCAACCGAGAGTATTTGCGGCCGTTGCGCCGGCCTGGGGAAGACCTGCTGTCAGGAGACGGAAATCTACCTCACCACCAGGGACGTGCAAAGAATCACGGCCTACGTGGGGCGAGCCGATTTCCATGAATACCGGCGCCCCGCCGACCCTACGTACCTCGACCAGGCCGACGACCCGGCCTGGCAGAGCCAGACCATCCGCGCCGACGGCTCCAGGCGGGTGCTGAAGTGGCGGGAGCTGGGCAACTGTCTGTTTCTGGGCGCGCACGGCTGCCAACTGCCCATGACCACCCGCCCCCTGGTCTGCCGGCTCCACCCGCTGACCTATACCCAGGCGGGACTCGCCGGGGTGCTGGACCAGCGCTGCCTGCTGGCGCACCGGCAATCGGCAGAGGGGCTGATCGAGGCCCTGGGAATGACCTTGACGCAGACGCGGGGCTGGCACCTGCAGCTGTATACGGAAATCTTTGATCGTGAGTGAAACGAAAACCATGCACATCGGCATAACCTACGACCTGCGGTCGGAGTACCTGGCCATGGGCTTCAGCGAGGATGAAACCGCTGAATTCGACCGGGACGACACCANNAGCGCTGGGACCTGGTGTTCAACATCGCCGAGGGGATGTACGGCATCGGCCGCGAGGCCCAGGTGCCGGCGCTGCTCGACGCCTATCGCATCCCCTACACCTTTTCCGATCCGCTGGTGATGAGCCTCACCCTGGACAAGGGGATGACCAAGCGGGTTCTGCGCGACGCCGGGGTGCCCACCAGCGACTTCTTCGTCGCCGCCAGGGCCGAGGACGCCGCCCGCGTACATTTCGCGCCGCCCTACTTCATCAAGCCGGTGGCGGAAGGAACCGGCAAGGGGATCACCCCGGCCTCCATCGTCCGCGACCAGGCAAAACTCTCTGCCGGGGTGGCCGGGCTGCTTGCCGCCTATCGCCAGCCGGTGCTGATCGAGCCGTACCTCTCCGGCCGCGAGTTCACGGTGGGCATCGTCGGCACCGGCGACAAGGCCCGGGCGTTGGGTTCGATGGAAATCGTCCTGCTCGGCAAGGCGGAGCAGGGGGTTTACTCCTACGTGAACAAGGAGAATTGCGAGGAGCTGGTTGAGTATCGCGTCGCCCTTGCCGACGACGACCCGCTGGTGGCGGAATCCGAGCGCATCGCCCTGGCCGCCTGGCGCGTCCTGGGCTGCCGCGACGGCGGCCGGATCGATATCCGCTGCGACGGCGAGGGGAGGCCGCAGTTCATGGAGGTCAACCCCCTGGCCGGCATCCATCCCGAGCACTCCGATCTGCCCATCATCTGCACCAAGATGAAGATCCCCTACCGACGGCTGATCGAGGAGATCGTTGCCTCGGCGGCGACCAGGGTCGGCCGATGAACATCGCCATTGTCCACAACCGGGTGGACGCCCATGACGCCCCCGACGCCAAGGACGTACTCCAGCAGGCCGAGGCGGTGACCGCGGCCCTGGAACGCCTCGGCCACCGGGTCGAACGGCTTGCCTGCACCCTGGACCTGGAGGCGATGCGGGCGGAGCTCACGCGGCGGCAACCCGCCCTGGTCTTCAATCTGGTGGAAGAGCTGGCCGGGCACGGGCGGCTCATCCACCTCTTCCCCTTTCTGCTCGACGCCATGGGCATCGCCTATACCGGCGCGCCGGCCGAGGCGATCCTGCTCACCTCCCACAAAACCATGGCCAAGGAGCGGCTGCGCGGGGCCGGACTGCCCACCCCGGCCTGGGCCGGCCCCTGGCCGGAAAACGCCGCCCGGCTGTCCGGCGGGTCCGGGCACGGCCGCTTTATCATCAAATCCCTGTGGGAACACGCCTCCATCGGCCTTGGCGCCGACTCGGTGGTGACCACCGCCTCCGCCGCCACCCTGGCCGGGGAGATGCAAAAACGCAGCCCCATGCTGGGCGGGGCCTGTTTCGCCGAGGAGTTCATCGACGGCCGCGAGTTCAACCTGTCGGTGCTGGCCGGGCCGGACGGCCCCGAGGTGCTGCCGCCGGCCGAGATCCTCTTCGAGGATTACGGCCCGGAGATGCTCCGCATCGTCGATTACCGGGCCAAGTGGGAGGAGGATTCCCACGCCTACAACCATACCCCGCGCCGCTTCGATTTCGACGCCGGGGATAACGAATTGCTGGCGCGGTTGCAAGAGATCGCCCGCCGCTGCTGGGACGCCTTCGGCCTGGCCGGTTACGCCCGGGTGGATTTCCGGGTCGACCGGACCGGCAAGCCCTATATCCTTGAAATCAACGCCAACCCATGCCTCTCTCCCGACGCGGGTTTTGCCGCCGCGGTGGACCGGGCCGGAATGGGCTTTGAACAGGCGATGGCGCGTATCGTCGCCGATGCCGGTCGCCATGCGCGCAAAGGGGAATAACGATGCTCCGCATCCGCCGCATCTACGATGATATCCTGCCGGTGAACCGGGAGATCCTGCGCCAGATCCGCGAGATCTTCCGCACCCGTTTCCGCGCCGTCGACGAGAAGGAGATCGACGCCATCGGCGAGAAGCTGCGCAACCCCTTCACGCAACGCTTTCGCACCATCCTCTTCGTGGCCGAAAGCATGAAGGGCAAGGTCCTCGGCTTTGCGATGCTGCTCCATGAACCGGAGATCGGCTTCGCCTACCTCGACTGGATCGCCATGGCCGGCGGCAGCACCGGCGGCGGCCTGGGCGGCGCCATCTACGAACGGGTCCGCCAGGAGGCGGTCGGGCTGAAGGTCAAGGGGCTTTTTTTCGAGTGCCTGCCCGACGACGAGGCGGAGTGCCAGGACAAGGCCCTGCTCGGCGAGAATCGGGCGCGGCTCCGCTTCTATGAACAGTATGGCGCCAGACCCATCGTCAACACCGGCTATGAACTGCCGGTCAAGGAGGGCGACAGCTGCATGCCCCACCTGGTGTTCGACGGCCTCCAGGAGCAAAGACCGCTGCGCCGCGCCTTTGCCCGCAAGGTGGTGCGGGCGGTGCTGGAACGAAAATACGCCGATCTCTGCCCGCCCGCCTATGTGGCCAAGGTCGTGAACTCCTTTGGCGACGATCCGGTCCGCCTGCGGGATTTCCGTTACGTGAAACCGGAAGCCGCGGACAACCAGGTGGCTGGCAAGGCCCTGGAACAGATCGCCCTGGTGGTCAACGACAAACACGACATCCACCATGTCCGGGAGCGGGGCTACGTGGAATCGCCGGTGCGGATCCGCAGCATCCTCACCGAACTCGACAAGAGCGGCCTCTTCGCCCGCATCAACCCGCAGCCCTTTCCGGAACGGCACCTGCTGGAGGTGCATGCCACCGATTTCGTCCGTTACCTCAAGCGGGCCTGCAACGACGTGCCGGAAGGGAAGTCGCTCTACCCCTATGTCTTCCCCATCCGCAACAAAACCCGCCCGCCCAAGGAGCCCTCGGTGCTGAGCGGCTACTACTGCATCGACACCTTCACCCCCATCAACCGCAACGCCTACCCCGCCGCCCGCCGGGCGGTTGACTGCGCCCTCACCGCCGCCAGGGAGGTCCTGAACGGCCGCCGGCTTTCCTACGCCCTGGTCCGTCCCCCCGGCCATCACGCCGAGCACCGGTTTTTCGGTGGGTTCTGCTATTTCAACAACTGCGCCGTCGCCGCCCAGTTCCTGAGCCATTACGGCAAGGTGGCAATCCTGGACATCGACTATCACCACGGCAACGGTCAACAGGATATCTTCTACCGCCGCGACGACGTCCTTACCGTTTCCCTGCACGGACATCCCAGTTTCGCCTATCCCTATTTCTCGGGCTTCGAAGAGGAGTTGGGCGAGGGGGAGGGCGAAGGCTTCAACCTGAACCTGCCCCTGCCCGAAAAGCTTGACGGCGAGGGGTACCGCAAGGCCCTGGCGCTGGCCCTGAACCGGATCTCCACCTTCAAGCCCACCTTCCTGGTGGTGGCCCTGGGCCTGGACCCGGCCAAGGGCGACCCCACCGGCACCTGGAGCCTTGTGCCCAAGGATTTCAAGATCAACGGCGAAGTGATCGGCTCGCTGGGGCTGCCCACCGTGGTCATCCAGGAAGGCGGCTATCGCAGCCGCACCCTGGGCAAGAACGCCCTCGCCTTCTTCAACGGCCTCACCGAGGCGGTCATCCAATGGGGCACCGGCCGTCACGAAACCAAGGACCAGATCCATGGCCTGAAGATGCGCCACGCGGTGACGCCGGAAGATGTCGAGCGGGTTGAGAAACTGGTGCGGCTCACCGGCTTTTTCACCGATGCGGAGGTGGAGGTCGCCAAGGAACTGGTGGAAGAGCATCTGCTCAAGGGAGCGGAGGGCAGCGGCTATCATTTCGTTTTTGCCGAACATTACGGCCGGCTGGTGGGATACTCCTGTTACGGCCCGATCCCGTGCACCCTTTCGAGCTTCGACCTCTACTGGATCGCGGTGCATCCGGATTATCAGGGCCGCAGGGTGGGTCGGCAGTTGCTGCAGCTGACCGAGGAGAAGATCCGGCAGGCGGGCGGCGAGCGGATCTACGTCGACACCTCGCAACGCATCCAGTACGCCAGCACCAGGGCCTTCTACGAACGCTGCGGCTACCTGCTCGAAAGCCTGCTGGTCGATTTTTACGCCCCCGGCGACGGCAAGGCCATTTACTGCAAGAAGCTGCGGAAGGGGAAAACAGGCGCCGACACCGCCGGGCCTGAACGCCACCCGGCCGGCTAGACCGTTGCCTTCGGGTTCGGCCCATATCGGTTTTCACCGGGTGCGCCATCCCGCACCATGAACACCAGCAAGACGACGACGCCAACAAACGGGATCAGGCCGACCAGCACCCACCAGCCGCAACGGCCGGTATCATGCAGCCGCCGCACCGTTACCGCCAAACTCGGCACGAACACCGCCAGCGAATAGAGGACGCTCAACAGGCCGATCCCGGCGCCGAAACAGCCGGTCACAATCTCGACAAGCCCCAGGGCGAGACTGAAAACGAGGTTGAACAAGAAAAACCACCAATACTCCCGCCGCCCGGCGCGGCCGGCAAACACCGCATACTTCCGCCACACCTCAAGATACCACTTCATCCGCTCTCCTTTTGCCTTCGCGCGCATCCGGCCCCGCCGGCGGCCGCATTCCGGTTCGCCCGGAACAGCGGCTGCCGCAGATGGGTGCCTTTGCAGCGCGGGCACTTCCCCGGCTTCTTGACCTTCTCCCGCCTTTCGAAACGATAGCCGCAGCCCAGACATTCGGCCGGCACGATCACGAGCGCCCTGGCCCGCAACAGATGCGCCAGATGATCGTACAACTCCTTCTCCGACTTGCCGATGGCCCTGGACAACGCGCCGACATCCTGGTCTTCGGCGGCCAGAAGCCGTACGATTTCCTGGCGGATCGTCAACCGCCTCTCTTCGGGGATTTTTTCCCTCGCCGTCATCTCGCCCCCGTGTCACCCCCCGCCACGCCGAACAAGGCGCGGTCATGAGGGCGGCAAAACAACCGGATTTCGATCCGCAAGAAGGCGGGAAGATCACGCCGGCGCCTTGCGTCGCCCCCCTTCGCCCATGGCCCGGCGCGGCACAAACGCAAAAGCCCGCAAACCTTGAGGGTCCACGGGCCTTTGCAGATCTTGACAGCCTAACGCCGGAACGATCAGGTCACCATCTTGGCCCTGGTGGCGACCCCCATGTGAAAAGAGCCCTCCAGCCATTCATCGGGCTCGCACCACTTCACCTCGCCGACGAGATAGGTCTCCTGCTCATCCTCCTCGATGACGATCTCCAGCATGGTGCCGGGCGCGAGACACCCCTCCACCGCAATCCCAAGCCCGTCGTCGCAGACATCGTCAATGATGCCGATGTGCCGTTCCGTTTTGCCCTGCACGAAAAAAGTAAGCCCCTGACCGGCCGCCACCCCTTTCCGGGCCTGTTTCCGTCGTTCCTGCAAAAGATCACCCCCGGCACCCCGCCGCATCCATCATCCCCGCATGACAGAATGCCATTTTTTGCCATCCTCCGCCGGATATTTTCTTGCCCAGCTCAATCCAAAAGCACCTGCAACACCGAATCGATCTTCCGCAACCAGTGCCGCAACCGCCGGACATCAAGGCCGGTCATCTCCCCCCGCCGCCGCCTTTCCGCCAAGACGCGCAGATTGCGCTCCAGGGAAAGCATGGCCCGCGCCACATGGCAATCGTCATCCAGGGCCGCCTCGAAATCCAGCCGCAAGCGATTGATGCGGGCCGCCACCCCGGCCGCCGGCGTGACCACCCCGGCCGCCGGCGGCGCCGTCGCCTCGGCCGCCAGCTGCCGCAAGGTTGCCAGGCGATGACAGGCGCTCTCCAACCCCTCGAAACTGAAATGGATCTTCTTGCGATAATAGCCGTTGATCAGAAAAAACCGCACCTGCGCCGGGGTATACCCCTGCCCGTACAACTCGCCCACATAGACGATATTGCCGCGACTCTTGGACATCTTGGCGTTGTCGATGAGGACATGGGCGATATGCACCCAGTACCGGGAAAAGGGGTGCCTGCCGGTGGCCGCCTCCATCACCGCCAGGTTGTAATCGTGGTGGCGGAAGAGGTTGTCGATGCCGCCGCAGCAGATATCCACCTGTTGGCCCAGATGCTTGCTGATGATGGCCGGGTCCTGGATGTTCCAGGAGGGTCGTCCCGGACCAAGCTCGGTCTGCCAGCAGAAGCTCTCCGCCCCCTCCACGCAGCTGCCGTGCCAGAGGACGAAATCGCCCAGATTCCAGCGCTGTCCGGGGTAGGTATCCTTGCGGTAGCGGGTGGTCCGCCGGGGCCAGCGCCGCATGTCCAGCCGGTACAGCCTGCCGAAATGGTTGAAGGTGAGCGGCGCGAAAAAGATATCGCCGTCGTGGCGGTAGGCGTGCCCCTTGTCCAGCAGCCGCATGATCAGCCGCGCCGCCCCGTCGACGGTGGTGGAGGGACGGGGGATGGTGTCCGGAAGCTTGATCTTG
>DHYT01000165.1:389-17573 GCA_002415465.1 Desulfobulbaceae bacterium UBA5123 | reverse complement strand
GGGCCATTCCGGATAGAGGGGGGTACTCCGGTAGAAGGGAAACCCTGTGTCCTTCGGTTGCGGGTTGATGATCCGGAAATCGTTTGGGTTGATGGAGCCGTCGGCAAGCATCCGTTCCAGGGTGTCGGTGCGGACGGTGCCGGCGTCGACCTTTTCGGCGAGCACCGCGCGAACCACCGCGTCATGGGTCTCGCCGAAGAGCAGCTTCGTGAAATCCTTGTGGGGATCAATGCCCGCCTTTTTTAATTCAAGCAGGGCCATCTGCCAGCCGCCGAACGAACGGGGGTTCACCGCCATGAAGGAGTGGCCTTTGAGGTCGCCGAGGGTCGCGAGGTCGGTCCGGGAGATGGCGGTGAAGATGACCCCGCCGAAGAGGGTGCTGGTTTTGCCGTTAAGCCGGTTTTGCAGGGTGGCGATGCGGCTGACGTTGAATGCCGCCTCCAGCTCCATGTAGAAGCTGCTGTTGGTGATGAAGAAGTCTATTTTTTCCTGCTCCACGGCGGCATACATCGCATCAAAATCCAGGGGCGCGATGGTGAAGGTGTATTCCGGAATCTGTTCGGTGAGGTACGCCGCGGTTGCCGTCCATCGCTGCTGGGCGACGGCGGGGCCGCGTTTGGCCAGCACGCCGATGGTGACGGCCGGCGGTTCGGCGCCTGCCGGCCCGGTCCACAGCAGAAGCAGCATGAGCAGGACCGGGGGAATGAACCGGTTATGTCGTTGGCCGTGCTCCATGAGGGAACCCTCGGGTGGGTTGTTTGCAGCCGTCTGGTCTCGATGTGCCGGAAGATAGGGTTATCATCCAACATAATTATCTTGAAATCAAGACAAAGGCGGTTTGTGCCGCGGGATGGACGCCATGATTTGAGCGGTTGCATCTCTTGGGAATGCGAGCTATCGTAGACCCCGCAGCAGCGATCTTTTCCGAGACTGTAAAGGTTTGTCGTTCATGAGCAAATGTGATACCTGCACCGGCTGTGGCGCCGGCATTCCCGATCTGATTGTCGGCGACGATATCAAGGGCAACTACGTCCTGGTCGGCAACATGAATGTGGGCAAGACCACCCTTTTTTCGCGGTTGCGGGGGGCGGACGCGGAAAGCGTCAACGTCCCCGGCAGCACGGTGTCCATCCGCAAGGGACGGATGAAGGGAGGGGCGGCCACGGTTTTCGACACCCCCGGCATCCATTCGATTTTTTCCGGCAACGAGGATGAGCGGGTTTCCCGCGATATCCTCCTTTCGCCCCGCCTGCGGCAGGAACGGCTCGGCATCGTGCTGGTCGCCGACGCCAAGAACCTGAAACGTTCCATCGCCATCGCCCTGCAGTACGCGGAGTACGGCCTGCCCATGCTCTTTGTCGTCAATATGATCGACGAGGCGGCCTCCCGCGGCATCGAGATCGATTTGCGCCGCCTGGAGGAGGAGCTGGGGATGAGGGTGGCGATGACCATCGCCCGCGAGGGGATCGGGGTGGCCGAGCTGGTCGCGGCCCTNNGGGAAACGGAGCGGTTTCTCCGCGAGGCCTCCATTTCCGCGCGGGCCATCGGTCTGCTGCTGCTCTGCGGCGACCGGGGGATCGAGGCCTATGTGGAGGCGTGTTTCGGCGCCGGGATGTTGAGCCGGTTAAAGGCCCTGGCCGCCGAATATCGCGCCGATGAGGCCGCGGCCTTCGAGGTCGGGATGGTCAACCAGTACCACCGGGAGGCGAGCCGGATCGCCGCCGTGGTGCAGCGGGTGGAGCCGCCGTCCCGGAACCCTTTTATCCTCACCTTCGGCGACTGGTGCACCAAGCTCTCCACCGGCATCCCCATCGCCATGGCCATCCTTGCCGCCCTCTATCTCTTTGTCGGTTCCTTCGGCGCCACCTTTCTGGTCGACGCCATCAACTCGCAGCTCTTTCAGCGGCTGTTGATCCCGTGGTGCGAGAGGCTGGTCGCCCCCATCCCCAGCGAGTTCGCGCGGGCGATGATCATGGACCCGGATTTCGGCATCCTCCCCAGCGGCGTCTTTCTCGCCCTCGGGCTGGTGCTGCCGGTGATCTTCTGTTTTTACCTCGCCTTCGGCATCCTGGAGGATTCCGGTTATCTGCCCAGGGTTTCCATCCTCCTCGACCGGCTCTTCCAGCGCATCGGCTTGAACGGCAAGGGGGTGATCCCGCTGGTGATGGGCTTTTCCTGCGTGACCATGGCCATCCTCACCACCCGCGTCCTCTCGTCGGCCAAGGAGAAGAACATCGCCTCCTTTCTCCTGTTTCTCTGCATGCCCTGCGCGCCGCTGGTGGCGGTGATGTTCGTCGTCCTCGACAAGATGCCGATCGCGGCCACCATCACCGTCTTCGGGGTGATCTTTCTGCAGGTGCTCATCGCCGGGTTTCTCGCCAACAAGATCCTGCCCGGCGGCCGCAGCCCCCTGATCCTTGAAATCCCGGCCATGCGGGTGCCGAAGCCCTGGCCGGTGCTGCGGATGGCCACCCGCAAGACCCTCTTCTTCATGCGGGAGGCGGTGCCGGTCTTTATCTTCGCCTCGCTGGTGGTCTTTGTCTTCCAGCGGCTGGGCGGCCTCGACCTGCTCGAAAGGCTGCTGGGGCCGATGATCCGGCAGGTGCTGGGGCTGCCGGAGAAGAGTATCCAGGTCTTCATCAAGACCATGATCCGGCGGGAGAGCGGCGGCGCCGAGCTGGAGCATCTCGCCCACGCCTATACCAACCTGCAGCTGGTGGTCAACCTGCTGGTGATGGTCTTTCTGGTGCCCTGTCTCAATTCGGTGATGGTGCTCTTCAAGGAGCGCGGCGCGCGGGTCGCCTCCCTGATCCTGATCACGGTCTTTTTTTACGCCATCTTCGTCGGCAGCCTGGTCAACTACACCTGTCAGGCCCTGGGCGTCACCTTCACGTAAGCGGTGTGAGTTATGAACGAGAAATACGAGGAAATCCTGGAAGCGGTCTGGACCGCCGCCGAGCAGAACAAGTATTCGCTGGCCGCGATCCGCAAGAACTGCACCATCGAGTTCGACGAGTCTGATTTGATGTACCTGGAGCAGAAGGGGATGATCGTCCGCAGCGATGACCAGATCCTCTTCTCCAGCGAGGGGCGGAAGCAGGGCGAGGGGATTATCCGGCGGCACCGGCTGGCCGAGGTGCTGATGACCAGCATCCTCAAGCTCAAGAGTAACGAGATGGAGAAGATCGCCTGCCAGGTGGAACATTATCTGCAGCCCGAGGTGGAGGCGGCGATCTGCACCCTGCTCGGGCATCCCGAGATCTGCCCGGACGGCAAGCCCATTCCCAAGGGGCGCTGCTGCGAACGGTGCCTGGACGTGGTGGATCAGGCGGTGGTGAGCCTCTCCCAGCTCAAGCCCGGAGAAAGGGGCAAGGTCACCTACATCAAGCCGGGCAGCCATTCCAACCTCCACCAGTTGATCTCCTTCGGCCTCAATCCGGGGGTGGTGGTGACCATGCACCGCACCAGCCCGGTGTTCTGCATCAAGTACGAGCAGACCGAACTGGCCCTGGACGAGGAGATCGTCAAGAATATCTTTGTCTGGCGGCTGGCGGAGTAGAGGGCATGTGCGAGTTCTGCACCCGGCACGGGGACGGCAAGGTCTGGTTCAAGAACGCGGCCAACTACGGCCGGGACCTGATGGCAGACCTCAGGCGTCGCCGGTATATGGGCGCGTTCTTCACCACCACCATCGAAACGGGGTTGGTCGCCATCGGCCGGCTGGAGACCATCTATCAAAAGAAGAAGCGGTTGCCCGCCCGGCTCGTCAAGCAGATGGTGGATCAGGCCCGCGAGGAGCATTTCGGGCAGGTGGTGACCATCGAGGATATCCGCGAGATCGTTTCCAGGGCGGCCACCATCGTCCGCATGCCCTGCGCCTGTCGCTGGGCGGCGACCAGAAAGGAGAACCGCTGCTGCTACAGCGTCAGCTACACCCCCGACACCTGGTACGACAATCTGGATATGGGGTATTTCGGCCTTGCCCACGACGAGGGGCTGGAGAGGGTTTCTGCCGCCGAGGCGATCAGTCAGATGGAGCGCCTGGAGCGGGAACACAACGCGGTGCATACCATCTGGACCATGGTCACCCCCTTCATCGGCGCCATCTGCAACTGCACTCCCGCAGATTGTCTGGGGCTGCGCACCCTGGCCATCGAGGTTGAAACCATGTTCCGGGGCGAGCAGGTGGCGCGGGTCGACGCCGCAGGCTGCACCGGTTGCGGCGGTTGCGAGGATGCCTGCCGGTTCGGGGCGATCGGCGCGGCGCAGGATGCGGGGGCGTTTAAGGCGGTGATCGATGCCGGGAAATGCTTCGGCTGCGGCCTCTGCCGGAATGCCTGCCCCGCCGGGGCGTTGTCCATGGTCGGGCGACATCGGGCCGGGTGACGGTTGTCCGTGGCCGCGGCTGCCCTCCTCTTCGCGTGGGGCGGCATGCGAAGGGGGTTGCCGGTCTTGTCGCTGACGGCAATCGGGGCAGCGGCGGCCTTTCGGAATATTTCCTGAAAAATTATGCGCCAAATAGGTAGTTCTACCGTTGGGGCGCCGCCCAATCTGTGCTAAATTACCGTTATATTTTGGTTATTTTAACTGTTAGGTGGTGGGTGCCGGGATACATTTTTGTAGCGAATGGGGAATTCATTGTTTAGATTCCTCTATCCGCTGCCTAGATTTTTTTTGGTTGTCGGCAGGTGTTGCCGTTTGGGAAGCGGTTGCTTCGGTGAAAAAAACAGAATACGGAGGCGTTGATGAAAAAGTTGGCGTTGTTTACGAGAACCGGGATCTTATTTGCATGCATGTTTTTGCTGTTGCAGGGGCTGGCGTTGGCGGCCGGTGATTTTAAATTCATCACCACCGAGGATTTGAAGAAGAAGATGGACGCCGGCGAGAAGTTCCTGCTGGTCGACGCCTTGAGCCCCATCGAGTTCGACGAGATGTCCATCAAGGGTTCGGTCAACATCCCCAGCAGCCGCGTCAAGGCTGGGCATCCGTTGCTGCCCGCCGACAAGGGCGGCCTGATCGTTTTCTACTGCAAGGGGCCCAAGTGCAACAAGAGCCGGGCTGCGGCTGAAAACGCCCAGAAGCTCGGCTACACCAACATCCTTGTCTACAACGACGGCATTCCCGCATGGGCCAAGGCCGGTCTGCCCATGGACCACGCGGTCGAGTATCCCAAGTTGAAAACGGCCCGGCTGGCCCCCAAGGAACTGCAGGCTCAGCTCGGCACGGTGGAGGTCCTGGATATTCGCGGCAAGGAGCATCTGGAACTCGGCAAGATCAAGGGCGCGATCAATATCAGCTTTGACGATCTCGACACCGAGTTTGCCAAACTGCCCAAGGGCAAGAAGATCGTCATTGTCGATCATGCCGGCAAGCAGGTGAATATCGCCGCCAAATTCCTTCACATGAAGGGCTATGCCGATCCGGCGGTGCTTGATGGCGGGATTCTTGCCTGGCTGCGCGACGGCCTGCCGGTTGAGAAGTAATCGATCCGAGATCGTTTGCGTTCTGTTGACCCTCGGGCCGGTTGTTCGTAAACCGGCCCGAGGGTATTGTTGTTTCGGATACACGCGTGCGGCGGGGTCATCAGCGATAAGGGGATGTCATGTCAGGGATACGGAACAAGTTCGGCAGTAAGGCGAAGCTTTATTTCTTTCTGATTGCGCTTGGCGTGATTTCCTCGGGGATTGTGCTGTCCGCGGTTTATGCCGTCAATGAGATCGCCGACCAGGTCAGGGAGGTGAAGCTTGAGATCTTTCCCCAGGCCAAGGTCGCAATCGAGATGCGCGGCAAGGTGGGCCAGATGATCGCCAAGCTGAACATGGCCAAGGCCGCGGCCAGTGACCGCGCGCTGGGCGAGGTGGCGCCCCTGCACGATGAGATCGTCGCCCTGCTCGGCAGCCTCAAGGAGTTGGCCGTCTCGCCGGCGGCCAAGGCCGAGACGGAGAATCTGCACAAGCTCTACGAGACCTCCTATCAGACCGGCCGGTCGATGGTCGAGGCCAGCATCGAACAGGAGTTCGAGGCGGAAGCGGAGCGGACGCGGATTTTTGACGAGCATAACAAGAAACTCTTTGCCGCGCTCGCCGCCATCGTCGACTCGCGTTCCGCCCGCCATGCAACCGGCATGGATCAGGTGCAGCTGCTCTCCCACGCGATGAAGCGGAACCTGCTGCTCTCGTTTGCGATCATGACCGTCATGGGCATGTCCATCCTCTTTCTTATCTCCCGGATGTCGCGGCAGTTGGAGCGCATCTCCGGTGAAACCTCAAGCGCGGTCAACGCCCTCTATACCGCCATCGCCAGTGTCGCGCAGATGGCGGATCAGCTTGCCGTTGAAACCAGTTCCTCCGCCGCCTCCCTCGATGAGATTTCCACCACCTTCGAGATGATGAGCAAGGAATCCGCGACCAATGTCGAGTTGGCCAGGGCCGCCGACGCCTTGGCCAAGGAGGTGTTGACCAGGGCGACCAGTTCCGGGGAAGCCGTTGACCGGGCGGTGGATTCCATGGATTCCATGGCCGAGGTGGGGAAGGCCATCTCCTCCCTGGTCAAGGTGATCGAGAATATCGCCTTCCAGACCAACCTGCNNCGGTGGTGGCCGACGAGGTGCGGAACCTGGCCGGGCGCACCGCGGAAGCGTCGCAGCAGGTCACCACCCACGTCGGCCGCCTGGGCGAGCAGGTGCAGCTTGGCTCCAACGTGGTCGAGGGGCTGGCGGCGGTCTTCCCGGAGGTGCAGAAGGCGTCGGGGTCGGTTGCCGGAGAAATGGAGAAGATTATCGAGTCCTCGGACCGGCAGAATGAGATTTACTCCCAGATTCGCACCGCCATGACCACCATCGATCAGACCGTCCAGTCCCTTGCCGCCATGTCCGAGGAGAGTTCCGGCACGGTGCAGGAGGTGAAGGAGCAGGCGCAGCGGTTGCAGTGCCAGATGGAGGAGCTGGTGGTGTTCTGGGAGGGGGGCAGCAAGCCCTCGGCCGTTTGCCGGCGTGGCGGCGGTGACGGGGCCGGCGGGCAGATGCTCATTGATGAAGCCTGATTGGCGCGCTGCCGGGTGGTGGCGGTGGCTGATCGTTGCCGATCTCTATCTCGCCTCGCTCCTGCTCCTGATCGCCGGCCTTCTCAAGATGGGCGAGGCCGGGGTCAGTGAGCTGCTGCAAAATCTTCTCGACCGGGGGCTACTTCCGCTGGCCATGGTCCTCTTTCTCTCCCGCTGGCAGGCATGGTTTGAAATCGGTATCGCCCTGGTCGCCATTTCCGGGTGGCGGCCGACGTGGTGCGCCAGGGGGCTTGCCCTTCTCTACCTTGTTTTTGCCGCCCTGATCGCGGTTGCCGCCGACGGCTACTGGCTTGAGCCCATCGACTGCGGCTGCTTCGGCGCCAGCGTCCATCAGGCGCCCGCCTATCTCCTCATCCTGCGTAATACCGTCATTGCNNGTTGGCGGACCACCTGTTGTTCGGCCGCCGGCATCCGGGCGCTGCCCGATAAAGGACATTTTTCCGGGTGCCGGGCGTTTCCGTCTTTCTTGGCTTGCCTGGCGGCCGTTGTCGGTCTATAATGCCGAATCTTTAAAGATTCTCCCTGATCCCTCAACAGAATGTGTCTACCGATCCTTGGACTGTCAAACCTCACAAGATGCATTGCGTCGTGCCGGGGAAGGGGCTGGGCAGCCCGGTGTCGTCTGCGCGGCGGCTGCGCTGGCCGAAAGCTTCATGGCCGCCGCCCGGGAGAATGACGCCGCCGTCGATCTGGGCGGCGTCGATGCCCTGTGTGAACTGGCCCTGGATGACCGATCCGCCCTCGCCGCCCTTGAGGCGTTGTATGGCCGGATCGTCGAGCCGCTCTGCGATGATTTCTCCGCGGCCGGGGTGCGGATCTGCAATCTGGTGTTGCGGCGGCTGATCGATTTTGTCCGGCAGCGGGCCGAGGGCGGCGGCATGCATGCCAGGCTCCTCGCCCTTGGCTTCGGTGATTCGGCCGCCCTTGGCCATCGCTATGAGCGGTTGCTGCGGCCGCCCGCCATCGCCGCTGCCGACCGTGAGCGGATCCGCAAGGTGCTGGTGCTGTCGCGGGTGACGGTGGGCGCGGATATCGTCATCACCTCGGTGATGGTGCATCGATTGCTGGCCGCCTTGCCGAGGGCCGAGATCGTGCTGGTCGGTCCCGCGCATCTGCCCTACTGTTTCGCCGAGCTCGACCGGGTGCGGTGCCTGCATCTGCCCTACGAGCGCAACGGCTCCCTGGTGCAGCGGCTGGTGGTCTGGGAGTCCCTGGAGGCATTGCTGCGCGGCGAGGGCGCGGGGTATGGCCCCGGTGAACTGCGGCTGGTGGACCCGGACAGCCGGTTGTCCCAGCTCGGCCTGTTGCCGTTGCTCGCCGAGTCGGAAACCTGTTACTTCCCCTCCCGGTTGAATCCGGACCCGGCCCGGAACCCAGGGCTCAACGAACTGGTGAACGGCTGGCTCGACTTGCTGCTCGGGGCCGGTTCCCGGCAGCCGCCGGTGGTTTCCCTGCCCCCGGCTGCGCGGCGGCAGGGCGAGGAGTTTTTGGAAAATCTGCGGCGCGGCGGCTGTCGCCACCTGGTGGTGATCAACTGCGGGGTCGGCGGCGACGACGGCAAGCGGTTGGGCGAGCCCTTCGAGTCGCTGTTGCCCCTGGCATTGCTGTCGCGGCTTGCCGATACCATCGTCATCCTCGACAGCGGCTGCGCCTGCGATGAAAAGGATCGGGTGCGCGACCAGCTGGCAAGCTATCGCGGGATGGAGATCGACGCCGATTTTGTCGAGGAGGGGGAGCTGGTTGCCGGCCGGCGGATCGGCTACCGCCACGGGGTCGTGGGGTTTCATGGCTCCATCGGCGCCATCGGCGGCCTGATTGCCGGCGCGGATGTGTTTTTCGGCTACGATTCCTGCTGCCAGCATCTGGCCGGGGCGCTGGCAACCCCGTCGGTGATCGTATTCGCCGGCGCGCCGAACCAACGCTTTGCCGCCCGCTGGCGGCCGTATGACGCCACCGGCCAAACCGTGGTCATCCCGGTGGCGGACAAGGCCGCGTTCGACGCGGACGATGTGACGGCGCTGGTTGAGCGGGTGGCGTCGGCGATGACCACGATCATGACAAAGGAGAAAGAACGTTGAACCTGACCATATCCTCAGCCGAGATGTTGCAGGCGCTCGCCCGGTTCGCCGGCGCCCGCGTGCTGGTGATCGGCGATATCATCCTCGACCATTTCCTCTGGGGCACCGTCTCCCGCATCTCACCGGAAGCGCCGGTGCCGGTGGTTAACGTCACCCGCGAAAATTTGATGCTGGGCGGCGCCGCCAACGTACTGCACAACCTCTATGCCCTGGGCGCCGAGGCGAGCCTCTGCGGGGTGATCGGCAACGATGTGATGGGCGATCAGCTCCTCGGCCTGCTGGCGGAGGTTTCGTCGTCCACCGCCGGGGTGGTCAAGGTGGATGATCGTCCGACCATCAAGAAAACCCGCGTCATCGCTCACAATCAGCAGGTGGTACGGGTGGACCGCGAGGTCAACCAGCCGGTGCCGGAGGGGGCGGTGGAAAGGATTCTCGCCCACATCGACGCCCAGATCGAAAATTTCGACGCGGTCATCGTCTCCGATTACGCCAAGGGGCTGATCACCGAATCCTTCATGACCCGGCTGCGCGACTGTCTCGGCCGCCATCGGCCGGTGCCGTTGATCGTCGATCCCAAGCCGGGCCGTTCCCGCTGCTACCACGGCGTCACCCTGATCACCCCCAACAACCTTGAGGCGGAGAAGATGTCCGGCATCGTCATCCGCGACGAGGCGAGCCTGCTCAAGGCCGCCGAGACCCTGCTTGACGAGCTTGCCTGCGAGGCAACCCTGATTACCCGCGGCGAGGCCGGGATGGCGCTTCTGGAGCGGGGGAAACCGCTGCTCACCATCCCCACCGTGGCCAAGGAGGTCTTCGATGTCACCGGCGCCGGCGATACCGTCATCGCCACCCTGGCGGTGGGGCTTGCGGTGGGGCTGCCCTTCGGCACCGCCGCCACCATCGCCAACATCGCCGCCGGCATCGTGGTCGGCAAGGTGGGCACCGCCACCGTCACCGTCTCCGAGATCCAGGAGGCGATCAAATGAAACGGCCGCTCAGCATGACCTCCTTCGGCCGGGGCGAGTGCGTGGCCGACGCCACCGCCTGGATCGTGGAGATCCGTTCGGTCAACCACCGGTACTGCGACATCAGTTTCAAGCTGCCCCGCAAGTATGCGGTGCTCGAAGAGCGGATGAAGAAAGAGATCATGAATTTTTTCAGCCGGGGGCATATCGATGTCTCCCTCTCCTACGTGAGCGGCGGCGCCGGTTCTGCCAACCTGCAGGTCAATATGGATCTGGCCCGCGCCTATCATCAGAGCCTCTGTGCGCTGAGCGAGGCGCTGGCGTTGCCGACGCCCACCGACGTGGCGCTGGTGGCCGGGTACCGCGACGTTATCGTCGCCGCCGAGGCGGAGGAGGATATCGAGGCGATCTGGCCCGCCATCCGCACCGCCTTGCTCCAGGCACTGGAGGGAGGGCAGGCGATGCGGGAGCGCGAGGGGGCGACCCTGAAGGCGGATCTGCTCGCCCGCCTGCAAACCCTTGAAGACACGGCGAATACGGTTGCCGGTCAGGCCCCTGAGCTGGTCCGCAAAAAGGAAATGGCCCTGAAAGAACGGCTTGACAATCTCCTGAAAGGTGTTGATATTGATCCAGCCCGGCTGGCCCAGGAGGTGGCGGTGATGGCCGATAAGGCCGATGTCACCGAGGAACTGGTCCGCCTGCGGAGCCACTGCGGGCAGTTTTTTCACTTCCTTGAGCTCGACGAGCCGGTGGGCCGCCGGCTCGACTTCCTGATGCAGGAATTCTTGCGCGAGATCAACACCATGGCGTCAAAGATCAACGACGCCGGGGTGGCCCATCTGGCGGTCGAGTTGAAGAACGAGGTTGAGAAGATGCGCGAGCAGGTGCAGAACCTGGAGTGATGCGGGTATTGCAATCGTTGGCGTGAGAGATAAAAAAGGTGGAGAGTCGTATGATCAACGTGGGCTTTGGAAATACTGTAGTCGCCAGCCGGATCCTGGCGGTGGTGAACCCGAAATCCTCCCCGATGAAGAAGCTGAAGGAGGAGGCCAAGGCGAGCAATAAGCTGATCGACGTGACCGAAGGGCGGCGCACCCGGTCCATCATCATCCTCGACAGCAATCACGTCATTCTTTCCTCGGTGCAGCCGGAGACCATCACCCAGCGTTTGCAGCCGGCCTTCGATCCCCGCACCATAACCCTGCGGGCCGACGATCCGGCAACCACCCTGTAGGGGCTTTAGCCCAAGCCAGGGACGTCGTTCCCCGGCGTGAGGAGTTTTTTTGTGAATCGCGGCACCCTCTTTGTTATCTCCGCCCCCTCCGGCACCGGCAAGACCACCATCCTCAAACAGGTGATGGCCGTTGTTCCCGGCCTTTCCTTCTCCATCTCCCACACCACCCGCAGCCCGCGCGCCGGCGAGCGGGACGGGGTCGATTACCATTTCGTCGACCGCGACCGTTTCGTGGCCATGCGCGAGGCTGGCGCGTTTCTCGAGTGGGCCGAGGTGCACGGCAATTTCTACGGCACCAGTCGGGCAACGGTTGAGGCCAACCTTGCCGCCGGCGCCGACATCATCCTCGATATCGACGTGCAGGGATGCAGGCAGGTGCGGGCCACGGCGGGCGACGCCGTCTCCCTCTTTGTCGTCCCCCCCTCCTGGCAGGAGCTTGAACGTCGTCTGACCGGGCGCGGCACCGATAACGAGGAGACCATCCGCCTGCGGCTCGCCAACGCCAGAAAGGAGATGGCCGACATCGTCGATTACGATTACGTGGTGGTGAACGATCTCCTCGATTCGGCGGTGGCGACCATGCTCGCCATCATCCATGCCGAGCGCAGCCGGCATCGCCGCACCGCCGCCGGCGCGCCCATGCAGCTGCCCGCCCTGTGACGAAACCGCCATGACCATGACCACCGATGAAGAATTGATCTGGGGCATCCACGCGGTGCTCGGCCTGTTGCAGAGCCAGCCCCGGCGCATCCGCGATATCACCCTTCAGAAAGGCAAGACAAGCGCCAAGTTGCAGGAGATCATCGACCTGGCCCGTGAACGGCAGATCCGACTCCGTTTCGAGCCGCAGCTGCGGGTGCCTGCCGGTGCCGGCAAGGTAAGCCACCAGGGGGTGATGGCCAGGGTACAGCTGGTTGACACCGTCTCCCTGGATGATCTGCTGGCCGATCTCGACGCGGCGACCGAGCCGCCCATCCTGCTGGCCCTCGATTCCATCCAGGACCCCCATAACCTCGGCGCCATCATCCGCTCGGCGGCGGCGGCCGGGGTGACCGCCATTCTCCTGCCCAAGGACCGTTCGGCGCCGCTCTCCGGCACCGTCGCCAAGGTGGCGGTGGGGGCCATGGCCCACGTCGCCATCTGCTCCATCACCAACATGGTCAGTTCCCTCAAGCAGTTGCAGGAGCACGGCTTCTGGATCTTCGGGGCCGCCGGCGAGGCGACCCACACCCTCTACGAGGCGGATTTTAACGGCAAGGTCTGTCTGGTGGTGGGCGGCGAGGGCAAGGGGATGCGGCCGCTGGTGCGGAGTCAGTGCGACCACCTGGTGTCGATCCCCATGCAGTGCGGGGTGGAGTCGCTCAACGCCTCGGTGGCCACCGGCGTGATCCTCTTCGAGATGGTGCGGCAGCGAATGCAGGCCGCATCGTAAGACGGTTGCGAAAATCGGCACGGCGGCCATCCTTGCCGCCGTGCCGGTCGTCGACCTTATTTCTGCATCTTGGCTTTCAGCAGGTCGCCGAAGGTGCCCATGGATTTGTTGCCCTGTTCCTGCTGCTGGAACTGGCGCAAGGCTTCCCGGTCGTCGCTTTGCCGGGGCTCTTTTTTCTTGCCGCCCTTTTCCGGTTGCGGCTCCTCTTTCTCTTCCCCGACCGCGGCCAGCGAGATCCGCCGTTTTTCAAGATCGAGCCCTTCCACCTTTACCTCCAGGCTCTGGCCCTGGGCGACCACCTCGCGGGGGTGGTTGACCTTGCGGCCCGTGCCCAGTTTGGAGATATGCACCAGGCCGTCGATGCCGGGCTCCAGGGTGACGAAGGCGCCGAAATCGGTGAGTCTGGCCACCCGCCCGGTGTGGATCGACCCTTCGTAGTATTTGGTGGCGGCGCCGTCCCAAGGATCGGCCATGGTTTCCCGCAGGCTGAAGGAAAAACGGTCGTTGGCCCAGTCGAGCTTCAGTACCGCAGCTTCCACCTCCTGCCCCTCGGCGAGCACCCCGCGAATATCCTCGACCCGCCCCCAGCCGATCTCGGAAACCGGGATCAACCCCTCGACGCCGCCGATGTCGATGAAGGCGCCGAAATCGCGCAGGGAGGTGATCACCCCCTTGACGGTCTGGCCCACGGCAAGGGTTTTCCGCAGCTCCTTCTTCTTCTCTTCCCGCTCCTCTTCGAGAACGGCGCGGTGGGAGACGATGATGTTGCGGCCGTTCTCCTTGTACTCGGTGATCTTGAAGGAGAGCTCCTGGCCGATGAACTGCGCGGTGTCCTCCACCCGTCGCAACCCCATCTGCGAGAAGGGGCAGAAGCCGCGGGCGGCGCCGGCGATCTTGACCTCGTAGCCGCCCTTCAGCTCCTTGATCACCGTGCCGGTGACCGGAATCCGGTTGTGGTATGCCTCTTCCAGGTGGGCCAGGGCCGCGTTGCCGCCGAGCTTGGTGGTGAAGAGCTGCTCGCCTTTCTGCACCGAGAGGAAATAAACGGTGACCTTGTCGCCCTCGTGGACGGAGAGGTTGTCATCCTTGTCGGCCAGCTCCTTGCGGGCAAGCGTCCCTTCGCTCTTGCCGCCCACGTCGAGAAAGATCCATTCCTTGCTGATCCGGACGATGGTCGCTTCCACCTTCTGGCCTGGCTCCAGGCGTTCCGGAGCGGCGAATTCGTTGGCAAGCAGATCCGCGAAACTTCCATGGTCATGCTGATCGTTGTTGTTCATTGCTGTCACCTTTTTGTCTGTGCGTAGAGGGTGTAGGGGGTCGGTTATGATGTCGCGTTGGTTGCGCCGGCATCCCGGCTGGTTGAGGAGGTGTCGTCGCCAAAGGGCGCGCCGACCTCGATCCGTTCCACGGCCAAGGTCGCGCAGTCGAGGATGCAGAAGCCGGGCTGGTCGTCCTTGCCGAGCAGCTCGCCGGGGTTCAGCAGCAGGGTGTTGCCGACCTTTTCCACCTTGTGGATATGGTTGTGGCCGTAACAGACCACGTCGAAGAGCCCTTGGCTCGCAAGCCCCCGCGCCATCTGCGGATAATGGGTGAAGGCGATCTTGCGGCCGCCCGCCTCCACCGCGCCCAGGATGCCGTGGTGGCTGATGGCGGGGAAGCGGGTGCCGCAGGCTTGGGAGATGATGTGCTGGTCGCCGATGTTGTTGCCGTAGATCAGGTGGATGGCGCCGCCGAACTCCGCGATGGTGTCGAGCATGAAGGGCGAGATCAGGTCGCCGCAGTGGATCAGCATGGTCACGCTGTAGGCGTTGCAGAATCGCACCGCCGCCCGCAGGTTGGGGATATGGTCATGGGTGTCGGAAAGGATGGCTACGCGCATGGTCGCTTGCTGTTCAGGATGGGTTGAGGATTTGCCGCAGCGCCTCAAGGCAGCGGCGGTTGCCGGCCGGGTCCTTGAGACAGACCCGGAAATAGCGGTCGTCGAGGCCGGTGAAGTTGGCGCAGTCGCGGATGATGATCCGGTGGGCGAGCATTGCCGTCCGCAGGGCGCCTGCCCGCATGTCGCCCGTCAGGCGGCAGAGGATGAAGTTGCATACCCCGTTCACCACCTCGATGCCGGGCAGGGCGGCAAGGGCTGCGACAAAGCCGGGCCGGTGTTCGTCGGTGTAGCGGAGAACCGCGTCCACATGGGCGTCGCCGTGGGTAACGAGAAACTCGCCCGCCACCTGCGCCACCCGGTTCACGCCCCAGGGCTTGTTGCGGGCCGAGATCGCCGTCAGTCGTTCCGGGGCGCCGGTGAGAAAGCCGAGCCTGAGGCCGGGGATGCCGTAAATCTTCGAGTAGGAGGTGAGGAGCAGCAGGTTGGGCAGCGGCTCAAGGTTGAGCAGCGAGATTTCGCGGGTGAACTGCAGGTACGATTCGTCCACCAGGAAGAGGGTTTTGGGGTGGGCCGCGATCATGGCGTGCAGGTCGGCGGATCGGATCAGACCGCCGCTCGGGTTGTTGGGGTTGCAGAGGAAGACCAGTTCGCCGCCGGCCATGGTATTGGCGAGGCGAGCGAGATCGAGATGGAAATCGTCGGCGGCGGCGAGCGGGAAATCCGTCACCGGCAACCCGGCCCAGTCGCAGGCCAGCCGGTAGTCGTTGTAGGTGGGGTTGACGATGACCGCTCGCTTGAGTCCGGCCAGGGCCGGGGCGGCAAAGATGAAATCGGTGGTGCCGTTGCCAACCAGCACCTCGTTGCCGGCGCGACGGTGGCGGGCGGCGAAGAGATCACGCAGGGTCCCGCTCTCGGTCTCCGGCAGATAGGCGATCTCGTCCAGCCGGGCGATGATGGTATCGCGCAACCCCGCGACCATCGGCAGCGGCATCAGGTTGCTGCTCATGTCGAGGAGGTCCGCGACCGGGCAGCCGAGCTGGTTGGCGACGGCGAGGATGTTGCCGCCGTGCTGTGTGCTTGAGTTGGTCATTTGTTTCAGTTTTTGAGGGTCATCGGCAGGCCCGCGGTCACAAAGACGACCGAATCGCAGGCCGCGGCCAGTTGTTGGTTGGTCAGGCCAGCGAGATCGCGGAACCGCCGCCCCAGAGGGTTGTCCGGCACCAGTCCGAGGCCGACCTCGTTGGCGACCAGCACCACCGGCACGGGAAGATTTTGCACGGTGGCGGCCAGTTCCGCCACCGCCTCCGCGATGGCCTCGTCGCGCATCCCGGCGAAAAGGCAGTTGCTGATCCACATGCTGAGGCAGTCGACGAGGATGACGTCGGCGTCGTGTTGGCGGCGTTCGAGGGTCGCGGCCAGGTGCAGCGGCTCTTCCTCGGTCCGCCATGATGCATCCCGCCGGTCGCGGTGCAGCGCGATCCGGGCCACCATTTCCTGGTCGTTGCCGGCGGCGGCCAGGGTGGCGATGAAGAGTTTGCGCCGGAAGCGGGCGTTGATCCACGTCTCGGCGTATCGGCTCTTGCCGCTCCGGCAGCCGCCCAGCACCAGCAGCGATTGTGTGTGTCGTATCTCGTCCATGTCTCTTTAACCCCTCCGCACCGCCAAGGCAAGAAAACGGTTGCCGTCGATAAAAAGTATCCGTTTTTTCATCAAGTCCTGCAGAAAAGTCAAAAGTTTTTTCTCCGCCAGTTGCGGGAAGCGCTGGGATAACTCCCGGTCGGTGCGGATCTCGTCGCAGAAGAGATAGATTTCACGGGAAAGCCCATTGAGCCGGTGGTGGAGGGTTATGCCGTCCGCCTGCTCCTGGCGGATGATCAGGAAATCACCGCCGTCGCGATAGGAGAGCGGCGGTTTTTCGAAGATCGAGCAATTGCGGCGCNNGCGGCGCTTATGGAAATCCTGCCAGGCCTTGATCTTGCGGGTCACCGGTCGCCAGCGGCGGTGTTGTTCGGCGCGGTCGCCACGGTACCCCTTGATCAGCAGGTCGAGCCTTGTCAGGAGCGGCGGCGGGAAGAGCTTGCGGTTGTTTGGGTGGTGGGTGACGGCCCGGATCCCGAAGCGGCCGGGCGCGCGGTCGGCCGGGCTGCCCATGCCGAGGAAAAAGGCGGCGACGGAAAGGGGGGTGAAGGGCTGCGCGAAATCCAGATTGCGCAGGGTTTCTTCCGCCTCGGCGTTGGTGCTGCCGGGGAATTCGAGGATCAGGTTGCCGTCGGCGATGATGCCGCAGGATACGGCGTCCTTCATCAGGGCGAGGTTGTCGATGACCGTCACCCCCTTGTCGATCCGTTGCAAGAGGCCGTTGCTCAGGGCCTCGAAGCCCGCCTGCACGGCGGTGAGCCCGCCCCGGCGGCAGACGGCCAGCTGTTCGCCCCGCTGGCTGACCCGGATTTCGCCGAAGAAGCGGTAATCACGCGGCCCTTTGGACAGCCGCGAGAAGAACTCCACCGAGCCGCGCACCGGCAGGGCGTTGTCGG
>DHYT01000165.1:0-373 GCA_002415465.1 Desulfobulbaceae bacterium UBA5123 | reverse complement strand
GTTGAGGTTGCAGAAGGCGCATTTCCCCCACCAGCAGCCCCGTGAGAATTCCACCGGCAGTTCGGGGATAAAGGGGCTGTCCGCGAAGTGGCGGCGGATGTCTTGGAAGTAGTCGTCGTAATCCGGCACCGGCAGCTGGTCGAGGTGGGGCAGCTGGTCATAGCCATCGCATGAAGCCTGCGGCGTGGTGTTGCGCGGGGTGGCGGTCAGCGCCTGGGGCGGAAGGGGGCCGCGGCCGGCAAGATGCTCGCAGAGGCCGAGAAGGGGCTGCTCCCCTTCGCCGATGACCGCGTAATCGATCTCGGGAAAGGCGGCGAGCAGGGATCGGGCGACGCTTGGGGCGCAGGTGGAGCCGCCGAAGACCACCGGTGTT
>DHYT01000003.1:7327-35054 GCA_002415465.1 Desulfobulbaceae bacterium UBA5123 | reverse complement strand
CAGGCGGTAAGGGCGGTGGAGTCCAACTATGAGCCGTCGAAGTTCTTCAAAAGGCCCATCGAGTTTTTCATGGACGAGATCCAGTGGATTTTCAGCCATGGGATCACCTCAAGCGACGAGTATGTCGAAGTGGAGCGCGTCGGCAGAATAGGCACCAACCTCTCCCGTAAACTCAGACCCGTCATGTACCAGATCCTCGAGAAGTATGTCGAGATTCGAACCGGCAACGGGAAAATGTACGACTGGGACGATATCGCGATCTTTGTCCGGAGAGAGTTCGAGGAGGACACATCACCCCGGTTCTACAAACACATAATCGTTGACGAGGGGCAGGACTTTTCCCCCGAGATGATTCGTTCGTTGGCGGCGGCGATTCCCGAAGACGGTTCTCTTTCGTTTTTCGGGGATGTCGCCCAACAAATCTACGGGCAGCGGATGAGCTGGCGTTCCGCTGGGTTGAACATCCCCCAGCAATGGTTCTTTAAGGAAAATTACCGGAACACCAAACAGATTGCCCAGCTTGGGTTGGCAATCTCAAGGATGCCTTTTTTTCACGACATCCCTGATCTGGTTGAGCCGACCTCACCAAGGGCGGATGGCGCGCTGCCCACCCTGGTCGAGTGCGGGGACAGGAAGCAGCAGGTGGAGATCGCCCTTAAGGCAGCGAGGAGCGCCGCCAAAACACTGAGCGTCGCAATCCTCGTGAAAGACAGGGCGCAGGAAAAGGTCTTCAGCACGGCCCTCGGAGGAGAGGCGACCCGGCTACACCGCGACCTTCAGGTTTGGAGCGACGGCCCCGGCATATACCACGGCACCTACCATGCGGCCAAGGGGCTTGAGTTCGATATGGTGATAGTTCCTTTTCTGGACGCCGACAACCTCCCGGACCAGGATTATATAGCGTCCCACGGAGAAGAGGATGCCCTCACCCACGACGGCAGACTTCTCTATGTGGCGGCGACCCGCGCGAAAACGAACCTGATCCTGCTTTACAGCGGTGCGCTCACGCCACTGCTCCCTACGAACGAGTCGCTCTACCAGAGGGTCAAGCCATGACCTTGATTCAACGGGAGTGCGCCAGTCGTGGGATTACCAGGATCTGTCATTTCACGCAGTCGCGAAATCTCGCCCATATTTTTGACGATCCGTTGGGACTTTGTTCGACCAGGACGCTGCAGGAACACGATTTGCCGCACAACCCGACTGACACGGAACGCTTTGATGGTAGGGACGATCTGATCTGTTGCTCCATCGAGTACCCGAACACCTATTACTTCGCCAAGGTACGGGAGCGCGATCCCCTTTTCAAGGACTGGGTCGTGTTGATGATCGAGCCGAGTTACCTTTGGCATCCTGAGACCTGTTTTTGCCCATGCAATGCGGCACGCTCTTGCGGCGGGTACATCCGAACGGGGGTTGATGGATTCCGTTCCCTCTACACCGATACATCTCCGGGGATCACTTTTTCTCGTCCTCGGACCCATCTCCCAGCAGCGCCGACTGATATTCAGGCGGAAGTTCTCCTCAAGGACCCGATTCCACTTGATTCAATTACCGGGATCGCTGTTCATACGGATGAGCAAGCACAACGGGAGGTCTGCCGACTGCGCCTGCAGGGAATCATGATTGATAAACCGATTTACATCGCTCCGGACTTCTTTAACAAAACCTCGCTCTCGCGGATGATTCAACGCGGAGTCCGGGCGACGGAAACACTATATGAAAACGGAGGTCTTCATGGCCGATAACATTACAATAAAACTGAAGGGGAGTAAGGCGGCCGGTGCCATGTTAGGAGCGGCTTGCGGCGACGCCTTAGGCTGGCCGAATGAACGGATTGGTAAATCAAAAGCGCCAAAACAACAGGGTCGCCTCCATGATTTCAGAAGTTGGACCCGCCGCTCGGGCGGGCGCTTTTTTCCTCACGAGGAGACCATCGAGGCTGGCGAGTACAGCGACGACACCCAGCTTATTCTCTGCCTTTGCCGGTCGCTGTTGAAAGGGGAAGCCTGGTGGGACCATTTCACCCAGGTGGAGCTGCCCTTTTGGTCCACTTATGAACGTGGGGGGGGCGGCGCTACCAAGAGAGCGGTCGATTCTTGGCTTGATGGAGTCGCTCCTTGGAGTTCGAATCGAAAGCCCCAGGATGTGAAGCGTTATTTCGACGCAGGCGGCAACGGTGTCGCGATGCGCGTTCTGCCGCATATCTTGCGCTTGGGCGAAAAAGAGTTCCCTGAGGTCGCCGCCAACATCTTCCTGGACGGCGTCACGACCCACGGTCACCCCAGGGCGCTTTTGGGTGCTTTGGCTTACGGTTTCGCGCTGTGGGCGGCTTTCCGCAAGGATTCGAAACTGGCGTATGGCGAATTGGTGGAGGATTTGATTAAAAACGCGGAGGTCTGGTCTGCTCTCCCAGTTCCCCCGGCCATCGAGCCCGAATGGAAGAGCCAGGCCGAAAGAAACCTCCAGGGCTACGCGAAGCTTTGGGAATCGGCCAAGGCCGAGGTCTTGGAGTATCTCGATGTCTGCAGAACGGAACTCGCGAAGGGGGCGTTGAGTTTCGATGACGATGTGCTGAAAAAGCTCCAATGCTTCAGCAAAATTAGCGGTGCCGGGACCGTGGCGGCGATCGCGGCTGTGTATCTCGCGTCGCGCCACGCCGCCGACCCGATCAACGGCGTGGTGAAGGCCGCCTTCGCCATCGGTTCGGATACCGACACGATCGCTTCGATGACAGGCAGCCTGCTCGGTTGCGTCAATGGTTCGGACTGGCTATCACCGGTGAGACAAGGCATCCAGGACGCGCCCTATATCGAGAAATGTGCGTCGCGCTTGGCAGGCGGTCAAGTAGATGACAAGGCCAGCATTGAGCCAGTCAGGAGAACTCCCCTCAAGAACTGGCTCGACAACGTGGCGGCGGCTCATGACGCAATGGAAACCAGGCTTCCCGACCGCCGCAAGGCGAAAATCAACCGTGGCCCGGACCAGATCGGCCGCAGCGGGAAATACAAGGTTGAATTCCTGAAACTCAGCACGGAAGACGGCCAGGCAATCTATATCAACAAGATCTCCAAGGGAGACTTCGGAGGCCAACCGGCTCAGCGACAGACCACCATTACTTCATTTATGGGGAAACCCTCAGAAGATCAGCGCCAACCCCAGCCCTTGCCGGAGCGATTGAGTTTTGGTCCGAAATTGCCGGTGTCTTCCCTGGAAAAATCGGTCCGCTTCTATAAGGGGCTCCTGGGGCTCAGCGTCAAGAAGGAAGCGCAGGACGTGGTGGTTTTCCACCAAGGGCTGGTCCTCGCCCCTGCCTCTTACGCCAAGAACTTCCCCGGAGGCGGGTTCCGGACCCTCCTCTACGTCGAGGTGGCGGACATCCCGAATAGATTCAAGGCGATTGTGGAAAACAAGGTCCAAGTCGTGACAAAACTTGAAAACTGGGGGCAGTCAACTCGCCGGTTTTTCAGATGCCTCGACCCGGATGGGAACTTGATCGAGGTTTTCGAGAAACAATAGGAGGGGCGTCGCCTCCTTGGATTGAAAGGTAAAACATGAAGGAATTGATTTTTATCAGCAGCGTGCAGAAAGAGCTTGCCGACGAGCGCAAAGCCCTCCGTGACTTCATCCAAGGAAATCGTCTCTTGTCTCGATTCTTCAACGTCTTCCTGTTTGAGGACCTGCCAGCCAAGGACCGTAGGCCGGACAATCTCTATCTCGACAAGGTGGGCGAATGCGGGATTTTCCTAGCCATGTACGCAGTGGAATATGGCTGGGAAGATCCAGCAGACGGAATTTCGCCGACCGAACGAGAATTCGACCTGGCGACCGAGCTCTCGAAGCACCGTCTTGTATATCTGAAGAATGGGGGGATCAAGCAACACCCTAAGATGGAAGCCCTCAGTGCCAAGGCAAAGAACCAGCTCACATATAGGCGTTTTTCCAGCTCGGCTGACCTGACGTCACTCGTTTACAACAGTCTCATCGAATACCTCGAGGACCGGGGCGTTATCCAAAGCAAACCTTTCGACGCGGCAATTTGCCCCGGGGCCACGCTGGCCGATGTCTCGAACGAGAAGATAAAATGGTTCCTGAAGACGGCCCGGCAAGAAAGGAGTCTAAACCTGTCCGCGACAACCTCCGCAGAGGAAACTCTAACCCACTTGAAGCTGCTTGAGGATGGGAATCTCTCGAACGCAGCTGTGCTGCTTTTTTCGCGCGATCCGCAAAAATGCACGGCTTCGGCGATCATCAAATGCGCTTTTTTCCACGGCGTGGAGGTGGCCAAGCCAATCCCGTCACATCAAGTATTCGAGGGGACCCTTTTCGATCAGGTGGACAGCGCCGTGGATTTCGTCATGGGAAAACTCGACCGGACTGTCGGGACCCGCAAGGCAGGTCCAAGTGTCCCGGTTCGCTTCGAAGTGCCAAAGGAGGCTGTCGCGGAAGTCATCGTCAACGCCGTCGCACACCGTGACTACACCTCCAATGCGTCCGTGCAGGTCTTCGTCTTTTCCGATCGTGTCGAGGTTGCCAACCCCGGGCGGCTGCCCAAGGGGCTGACCCCCGAACATTTGGCAAAGCCACACTCGTCCGAACCCGCCAACCCACTTATTGCCCGCCCCCTCTACCTTGCCCATTACATCGAAAGTTTGGGGACCGGCACCTTGGATGTCATCCGTCTTTGTCGCGAGTCGGGTCTGCCACTCCCCGAATTTTCTCAGCGGGGAAACCAGTTCGTAGTGACCCTCTGGCGGGAATGGCTGACTGAAGACACCCTCAACAAACTCGACCTCTCCGACCGCCAAAGGAAAGGTGTGCTGCACGTCAAGAAGACCGGCAAGATATCGAACTCGGAATATCAGGAGCTGGTGGGAGTGGCCCGCAAAACAGCCACGAGGGATCTTGATGGGCTCGTGGAGAAAGGGGTCTTCGAGCGGGTCGGAGTAAAACGGGGCGCTCACTATGTGCTGGCGGGGAAGAGATGAGGTGGCCGGGCTGTTCAATTTGGACTACGGCTTACTCTCGGGGAGGCTTTTGGTCGTTTGTCAGCGGTTGTCAGAAATGGGACAGTTATGGGACATATAGGACGTAAGGCAAGAGCTTCTCGTCATTATTTCCTTTGAGAAGGAGACGGTTTTCATAGAAAACACCATGGCGGGGAAAAAATGGCACAAAGAGCAAGTTGAACAAACTCTTTAATTTCATTAAGTTATGTCAATTTTGTTTGGTGGTGCGTGTTTTGTCGATGTCCGTTTGTCAGCGCTTGTCAGCCAAACACGTTGCCTTGCACCATATAAAAATAAAGGATGCGATGTGTGGTTTGTCAGCGGTTGTCAGAATGAATTGCGCGGGCAATGCATAAAAAAGCAGAAAGGCTGACCAAGCCCAAAAGTACGCCAAAATCATTACGGAAAAAAGGAGAGCCCCAATGTTCAAATCACAAAAGAAATTGGCCATTGTCACATGCCTTGTCGCGGCCATCGTCTCGATAGGCATATTTGTTGGTTGCAGTAAAACCCAGGAGCCTGGGAAAAGGGTTATCGGGGTCAACCAGTACATGGAACATCCTCTCTTGGAGGAGGCCAGAACCGGGATGATGGATGAATTGAAAAAGCAAGGAATCACAGAAAACAAGGGCTATTCCATCGTTTATCGCAATGCTGGAGGCGATCAGCCGATAGCTGTCCAGATTAATAGCCAGTTCGTGGATCAGAAGGTGGCAATGATTGTGGCTCTTGGAACACCATCTGCCCAATCGGCCTGCAAAGCGACTCAAACTATTCCTGTTGTTTTTGGTGTGATTACAGACCCGGTAGCTTCCGGATTGGCTGAGAGTGAAGCCGCTCCAGGTGGAAATAAAACCGGAACTAGTGACAGGTGGCCCTATGAAAAGCAAATCGGTTTGATTAAGCAAATTTCCCCGACAGCAAAACGGGTTGGCATTGTGCTCAACCCCGGGGAATCAAATACAGAGGCGAGCATGAAATATATACGTCCTCTGCTGAAAACCAATGGGTTAGAAGCGGTCGAGGTGCCGGTCGCGAACTCCTCGGAAGTTATGCAGGCGGCAAAAAGTTTGGTGGGTAGATGTGATGTTTTCCTCGTGCCAGGGGACAACACCGTCATCGCAGCCATATCTTCAATGGTAAAGGTCGCCAACGAAAACGATATTCCTCTTTTCGCCGGGGACGAAGATTCGGTGAAAAAAGGAGCTCTTGCGACATATGGCAATAATTATTACGAGGTTGGTGTGGCTACCGGTAAAATCGTCGCAAAAATCTTTCAGGAGAATGTTACCAATATCGGCTCCATTCCTGTGGCGGTGGCGACTGACGCGAATTTGATCATCAATCTAAAGGCGGCTCAAGAACAGGGAGTCCAAGTGCCTGAAGCGCTCATCAAGCAAGCCAAGCAGGTAATCGAATAAGGAAGAGACCTAATGGACATTGGCGGAATTCTATCCATGCTGGCAAGCGTGATCGAGCTTGCCAGCATTTACAGTTTGGTGACTCTGGGTCTGGTCTTCTCTTTCCGTATGGTTGGCTTTGCTGACCTGACGATCGAGTCGTCCTTCACCACAGGAGCCGCTGTTTACGCGATTCTGGTTTCAACCTCAAGCGGTTCGCCTTTAACAGCGCTCATTGCGGCTGGAGTCGTGGGAATGATTGCGGGTTCTTTGACCGCTCTTCTTCATGTGAAAGGAAGGATTAGTCGGCTGTTGTCGGGAATCATAATGATGACGGTCCTATATTCTGTAAACCTGCAGATCATGGGCAAGTCGAATATTCAACTCGTCTCTTCATTTTCGATGCTTGATGCTCTACCAACACATTTGCGGCCATTGGTACTTGCGGTCGGAGCGATGTCTTTCTTTGGGGCGTCGCTCTTTCTCCTCCGAACTCATTTGGGGTATCTCCTCAGGGCTTGCGGGGAAAGCCCGCAGGTCATCACAAAACTTGGTCACAATTCCGGTTTTCTTGTTATTCTTGCTCTGGCCATCGCAAACGGGCTGACATCATTCTCAGGCGCTATCGCGGCTCAATATTTTGGCTATTCCGACATCGGCATGAGTGCGGGCCTCATCGTTTCCGCATTTGCTGCTTTGATTCTTGGTGAAGCCATCTGTTCTCCTAGGACGCTACACCGTCTTCTCCTCGCAGCGTTCATCGGCTCTTTTATTTACCGACTGGCTTTTGAAATTGGTCTTCGCATGCATATCCACCCATGGAACTTGAAGATAGCGGTGGGGCTCTTGCTGGCAATATCCTTGGTCGTGAAACAAGCAATAGTGAAGCGGCGTGGTCAGCTGCTTGTGGGGGTTGAAGCGCTTTGATAAGGTTAGAGGATATACGAGTTATCTATAACACAGGAACTGATAACGAGATTCGCGCGCTTGACATCCCGTCTCTAGAAATTGGTTCAGGCGGTTGGTGTAACGTGATCGGACCTAATGGTTCCGGCAAAACCACGCTTCTAAAAATACTTTCTGGTGGAATCGAATCCTTCGAAGGTAATGTTTTTATTGATGGCCGAAGCGCAACGAAGGCGAAGGCCCGACATTTTTCTAGAAGTGTTCAACTCTTAGAGCAAAGCCCAGAACGAAATACCGTCCCCTCGATGACAATCGAGGAAAACCTTCGCCTTTACAGCCGAAATGGACGTTTCCCATCTTTGTCGTTCCTGAACAAGGGAGGCACCGAAAAAATCAAGCGTCTCCTTGCGCGTTTTGAGATGGATCTTGAGTCTCGGCTCTCCAGCCAAGTCGGATTACTGTCGGGGGGGCAGAAACAGGCGGTGGCTCTCGCCGCTGTCCTGCTTCGATCACCAAAGGTACTGCTTCTTGATGAATTCCTCGCATCGATTGACCCCATGTCTGCGCCAAAGCTGCTTTCCGTTGTGCGAGAAGCGGCTGCCGAGCGAGGTATTACAGTCCTGATGGTTTCACATGATCTCACACAAGTGGAGGCCACCGGCGACCGACTCATTATCCTTGCTAATGGGAAAGTGGCGGATGACATATCAACCGAAGGGCAGGCAATGAAACGCTCTGAAATTGTCTCGCGATACTCAGTAATATTGGAAAGGAATGGAATTCTCTGATGGCAACGAATCAATCATCCCAAGAAAGGCAGTTTGTTCAACCAGGGCTCGGCACAACAAAGACAAAAGCTGGTGGGGAATTACGCAGCATGTGGATCGAGACCCCAGGTTGGTGCGACCTGTATTGCCAATATTGTTTCGCGGCGACGCGGAAAATCGACCGAGACCCCAACAATCTCACACTTGATGAATATCGGAATTTGCTCAAATCTTTTGCGGAAATGGGTGGGCGTGATGTCGGTATTCCCGGAAGCGGAGAGCCGTTCCATCGTGATGAGCAGATGGGGGTCAGTAATTGCAAGTTGACCTTGGACATCCTTGATTGCTGCAAAGAATATGGCCTTTGCCTGACGATATTTACGACAGGCCACTGGATAGACGCGCAGCTGGCTGAACGCCTTAAGGAGTATGACCTTGTGCTCCTGCTGAAGTACAACAGCATGGATGAAAAAATTCAGAACACGTTGGTGGGTATGAACGGGAAAAACCCACAGTTCAATTACGCCCTACAACGTGATCATGTGTTGTTGATGCTGATGGCAATGGGATTCAACGAGCCAGCCTTTGGAAAGAAATCACGTCTTGGAATTGTGACTTCCGTTATGAATGCTAACAAGCATGAACTGCCTATGCTCCTTCGCTTCGCACGCAGGCACAATATCATTTTTGACTGCGACACGATTCTTGAACGTGGACGGGGAAAATCTTTTGATGAGGCAGGGGGCTCCCCGCCCGACAGCGAAATGCGCGAGATTTTCCGCAACCTGCAGCGAGTTGATGCGGAAGAGTTTGGAAATCACTGGCATATCTCAAGGAGTTATATCGGAACATGCTGTGATCGCTTCCGGCATCACATGTATGTTTCAAAAACCGGTGATGTTCATCCATGTGTTGGGTCTATTTCTGTACGCCTTGGGAATGTACGTTCATCAACCCTGGAAGAGTGCTGGAACGCTCCGGTCATGAAGGTTATCAGAAATCACAAATATGCTGGCAAGTGTACAGAATGCCTCAATTTTCAGGAAGAAAAATGTTACTCGTGCCTTGGACGATGCACAACAGGTCTCAGCGATGCACAAATCGAAACCGATGGCTTTGTTAAAACGGTGGGCTGCTGGAACCATCGACCTGCGGGGGAAAATGGTGATGTATCCGGAGGTGATTTCTAATGAGCAGCCCATCAAGTGACATACTTGATGCCGTGGTATGGCTCATCCTGCCGGACTCAGCTCATAAAAACGAAGAAGCGACAAAGAAATGGCTACAGGGGGATAATGTAACGAGTTGGATTAAAGCTCTAAAAGAAGGGTCAAGAACAACACTACAAATAAGATGCATTGTCATTTTCCCGGATAATCCTGCCGTTGAAGAAGTTGTACGCTCAAACGTAAGAACCGCATTGCGTGCGGTTTTCGATATAACAGATGTAAGTTTTGAAAATGATTCATGTCTGCGTGGCAAAAAAAGTCAATGGGGGGAATCTTCCTGTGATCTAGTAAAAGACTCTCGTGACCATCAGGTTTATCGACTTCTGCTCGTTGACGAGCAAGGCAATGGTTTTCCCTGCTATGGCGCTTGGGAAGCGTTTCGAAATGGCGAAAGTGATTTCCCTAACCAAGGAACGCTAAAATGGGCGTATCGAAATGGAAATTTTCGTTCGCTATGCAGGGAATGTGTCAATGGTCACCCTGAAAGCAACTGGGAAATCTTTCCCTGTTCTCGTTGTGGGTGCCAAGTTTGGCCAACGGTTTGGGGTGGTGCAAGAGAATATCATCATCTTCAATTTACAGGCAGAGACGGGAGATGGTGCCCAAGTTTCAAGCCCGATTTCGAGATATCGCTGGAACAATCGCGCTCACGCCTTGAAAGATTGCTTTTTGAGGATGAATTCTGGCGACATGCATTCATAGAAGACAGAACGCCATTGGATCATTTTTGGCCGGATGACCCAAGCAGTGTTGGAAATATAATACCGCTATATTTGTCCGGTCCGGGCCAGGATCGTTATAGATTTTATGATGATACACCGAGCTCTCTCGATAATTATCCACCAACAAACTATTTCCCCCCCATCTCTCCTGAACATGATCAAGATATTATTCCCGAGCTACAACAGCGATTTTTGCCGATTTGCTTTTTGCCTCACCTTCGTGTGCTATTTAAGCTGACAGACAAAATCATCCTCCTCTCCGTTATTCTGACCGATCCCTTCACCAAAAGTGAGTTCAATTATCGCAGCATTTATCGTAACGGAAGCGGTCAACCAGGGTGTTTTATCGATGACGCTTGGAAATCCTTATGGCGTCTTCCAAATTACTCGCCCCAATGGAAAAAGAACGTTCTCAACCTTTCATCTTCTATAAGAAAAAAGGTGACACGTGATGGCCAAGATTTGGATGAGCCTCAAGAATATGTTCTGAAGTTGTCGCGGAAGGCCTATTTCTCGCATAGTTATGGAAAGGAAAAACTTGATCTCACGGAGATCTGGCAAGAAGATATTGGGAATTTGCGATCCCGTGCTGCCACATTACGATCCCGAACCCCCATATTAAGAGAGTTCGCCGACAAGAATATTCCACCAGAGGATAAATATTTCGAGGATGTTTTCCTGTCAGCGTCCAATGCTGAACACAAATTTTTTGGGAAAAAAGTGTGGGCAATTGTTTCAAAACTCTCCGAGAAAAGTTGTTTTTATACACGAAAAAGCGAGGATGTGTGGGAACCATGTTTTGATGGGATGCCTGACGAACAAGACGCCACCTTTGGGTGCCAGCTATTAAATTACTTGATATGGGTCCGTGCTATCTTCGCTGATGACATTTGTGCAATAGAAACATTTAATTCAATCAATCTTTCCAGCAATAGGCCAAGCCAATTTGTTGCTTTTACCTCATCCCCCTTGAACCAGGCGGATAGAGCTCGCTTGAAACTTACCATATCGACTCTTCTGCAACCTATCGAGAACGCATATGCGATCCTTACGGAGACAATTAATGAAACGAACAAGCTTCACCTGGAAAGAAAAGATGCGGAAATAGCGGCCAAAAAAAGCGCCATCCGCCATTATGGGCATACAATGGGACACCGTATTTCCCCGGTTGTCGCACATTTCGAGGGGCAAGATTCTACCACTGAAGCGGCATCTTGTGCACGTTTAGTGCATGATATGACACTAATATTGCAAGCGTATGCAGTCCAGAACCAAAAAGAGTTTTTTCGATTAAATATGGAAAAAGGTGGCCGCTTCGTCGACTATGACACTCCTCTAGATCTCCTATCACTCCTTCAAATGGAGATACGGAATATCAGTGCAAAAGATGTGCAAATGTCACACCGTGTTCTCTATAGATTTCCTGTTTTTGAAATATACGCAACAAAAGCTGTTGTTGAACTTGAACTACGTGACATTTTTACACGGAAACCATGCCGTCTTAAGACTGCATTTTTCACACAACTATTGAGTGAACTTGTAATTAATGCTGTTCAACATGGATGGCATAGTCAAAGTGATGAAGAGGATGATGGAAAACGAGCCGGGGTAACAATTGGAGTTGACACAATCACTTTACACAATCAACCCGCCCTTGTTTTGACAAATTACTACAGCGCTGATGCGAAGCCTGAACCTGCTTTTTTTAGCACAGAATGGAAACCATGGCCTAAAGATCGAGAGAACGATGGGCCTGGGATGGCTCTATCCGTCTTTGAGGCGATACAGGCAGGAAAGATGATGTTGAAAGTCAAACCGCCTATTCCAGAACTAAACGAGCCAGGGCTCATTCATGTTGCATTATTACTTAATGGTCTAATGATTTAGTAAAGCTTGGAGGAAGACTAATGTCCGAGACCCCAAAGATACGAATCCTTTGGATTGATGACCGAGAGAGAGTCTCGGGTTTTCCAGAAAGGACCCTGCCAGATTCCCTTGCAGAATTCTTTGAGGTAGTACATCCTGCCTCTTCTAATTCAGATGTCATGTCGTATTCATCTGCAAGCGATTTCATGCATGAATTCAAGTCATTTTGGTTCCAAGGGGAAAACGATTTTTTGCCTGCCGAAATCATAGCGACAGATTACAATCTTAAGAAAAAAGCGGCAGCAGCAAGTGGGAAGAACAAACCAATTCGTCCGGCCAGGATTTCTGATGCTGGTGATGAAACTTCTGTAAATTTACCTGCGGTTTCAGAAGCAAGCGACAATAATTCAAGGCGAGAAGGGGTTGATTTTGATGGGTTACTTATTGGAGCTTTCTACTCGGCGCTAACTTATTTGCACCCATCCGCCTTGGTTTCTATTACAAATTATTTTGGCGATATGCCTTCAGAAGTCAACACACTTCGCGAACTCATAAGTCCTTTTCTTTCTATAGCTACTCAAGAGGAAAAACAAGCACCTGACAATACAGCTTGGCTCAATCTAGTCGCAGTTGATAGATCATGGAAAAATATTGTAATGGCCGCCTTGCCGCCATTAAGAAACAGAATTAAAGAACTTTACAAACAAGGGCATATTGTCATCCCACCTGGGGATCTAATTAACATCATTAATGGAGAAGATATTAAAGCTCTAAGAGTCCTGTCAAAACATGGGGTGAGAGATATACCGGTCAAAGGATTGTTTTGGAACAATGCAGAAGACTCAACAATATGGGCCGAATCTCTGTTGACGTCTATAATTACTAAGGATCAATATTTAAATTCAGAAAAATTGGCAAAAGAAATTTGGTCATACTACAACAACGATATTTTGCTGGAGCAACAAGCAAGGCTCTCACAACTACATGTCGAAGGTGATCAACTATTAAGTGATGAATACATCCAGCTAAAGATACAATTTGGATTAGCGGAGAATAGTCGTGGTCGAAATAACGAGTCGTTAGAATGCACCAAATTCTTCTCAGAGATTAGAAAGAATAGTTGTAACAAAAAAGAAAAAAATGAGAGGCGCTGGGCCGCCCTGTTTTTAATTCGCTGGTTGTTTAAACGTATACTTGTTTTCATCGATAATACGAATATTGAGAGTGTGACGAGGCAGGGCGAAAAAGATAATTCTTCTTTGTTCCCAACTATTGAGGCAGACGATATTTTCTTATTGCTTTTCCCTGTCCCGACCAGTCCATTCCCTCTCCCTTGGCATCTTAAAGACACCAAGCTTAGAAACAACAAGATGCAAGGGTGGGAAAATTGGATGACGAATAATTTAGGGTTTCACCCTAACGATGTGCTGAATGGCTCTGTTGTGACCGTTGGAGAGCGCCAGATTTTGCAAGGAATTACGATGGCAGAAGATTTTGAGCTCCATCCAGATAACCCTGAAATAAGACTTGAGAAATGGAAAAAGTTTGAACCAGCTAGATTATTTCTTTTTGGCCCCGATGGGGCATAAGTCGGCCAGGAGAGAGATATGTCACAAGGAAATGATACTAGATGGGATCGGACTGAAGAACTTATCCGTCAATGCAAGGACGGAGATGATCATGATCTGGAGAGATTGTTGGATGAACTTCAGGGATTTGTAGTGTTTATTGTCAAGCGTCATTTAGGCGGTGTCCAATACGGAACTTTTGAAGATTTGGTAAATGCTGGTAATAGAGGATTGCTTGAAGCCTATCGGAATTATGACCATTCCAGAGGGAGTAAATTTACCACCTATGCATGGCACTATGTAAATAATGCGATCGATGTTGAGAAATGGATTAATCGTGGTTTTTCTGAAGATTTAGCGAAACACGTTTCAAAAATTCTGAGTATTAAATATAAATTGGAGAAAGCTAAAGAAATAGCAGAGGAAGCTAAAAGAATTAATCCAGATGCACCAGATGCACCAGATCTACCAGATGCAAAATTGCTCGCTCAAAAATCCCATGTCTCTTTAAAAAAAGTCGAAAGAATTATGGATTTCCTGGAAGCACAATTCTTGCAGCTTGAGGGGGAGAGCGACGACGGGTCATACTATGATTGGTTGTCTCAGGATGATATTTTGAAAGATAATAAAGAAACGGTACATGTAGAAAAGGCGTGGGAATTTCTTGAAGAAGAAATCGGATTCATTAATCCTAGGATGGCTTTATTTTTTCAGAAAAAATGGAGTAAGGATACTCCTGAGCGATTGGCGCAATTCCTAAAAAATAATAATAGCCCCGATAGATGCTACAAGAGACGTTTGGTTTTCGCTCATGGAGCTCGTGGCAAGCTTGATGCAAAAACCTTGAAAGAAACGTTGAGATACTCAAATGACGCAGGTGTTTATGCCCGCAGAAAGACCTGGAAAGACCTTTCTGCTCAATAATTCCCGCAGCAGGTGAGATTCACTACCATCTTATTCGGACAGGCTGGAGAACCGTTATGAACAGGGTTGCATCCCGGGAGCCAGAAATTCAAAGGTTTACGACAACGGTCGTAAACCTTTTTTTTTGATCCCGCCCCTTTCGCCCAAAACCCAGCGGCGCAACCGCCGGCCACAAAAATATCCGCGCAAATTGCACCTGCGGGATGCGTGGCGTTCTTGACTTGCCGGCATGCCCTTGGTAGCTTTGCGCATTGAAACTTGGGCGAATGCCCGCAGATCATCCTTCCGCCTGCGCAACCGGCAACACACCCTGGCAACGCCACGGTCGCCATGTCCTCTCGCGGTTGCGCAGACACAGGGCCAGGCCCGGGAAGCATTTCATCTCATCGGACAAAGGAGTGCCGCCATGACAACGGTAAAGATAGGTTCGCGGAAAAGCAAACTGGCCATGTGGCAGACGGAAACGGTTGCCGGGATGCTCAACGCGCAGGGCATCGCCACCGAGATCATCACCATGGAGACCAAGGGGGACAAGATCCTCAACACCTCCATCGCCAAGATCGGCAGCAAGGGCGTTTTCACCGAGGAACTGGAAGAGATGCTCGCCGACGGCTCCATCGACATCGCCGTCCACAGCGCCAAGGACATGCCGTCGCGACTGCCGGAGGGCTTCAGCCTGATCGCCTTCTCCAAAAGGGAAAAACCGTACGACGTCCTGGTCAGCAACGACAAAACCATCAACCTCAACGACACCTCGCGCAAGCTCAAGATCGGCACCTCCTCGGTACGGCGGGGCTCCCTCCTCAAGCATTTTTACCCCCACCTCGAAGCCGTTGACATGCGCGGCAACCTGCAAACCCGCATCCAGAAGATGCAGAACGGCGACTGTGACGCCCTGCTGCTCGCCTATGCCGGGGTTTCCCGGATGGATTACGGCGACATGATCGTCGCCGCCTTCCCGGTGGAGCAGTTCGTGCCGCCGGTGGGCCAGGGCTGTATCGCCATCGAGGCGGGCAGGATCAGCGATGACAAGAAGCAGCTGATCCGCGACTGCCTCAACAACCGCGAGAGCGAGATCTGCCTGCTGGCGGAACGGGCCTTCCTGAAAACCCTTGAGGGCGGCTGCTCCATTCCCGCCTTTGCCCTGGCCACCCTGAGCGGCGACACCGTCACCCTCACCGGCGGACTGGTCAGCCTTGACGGGCAGAGAAAGATCAAGCACGCCATCACCGGCGCCGACAAGGACGCCGTCTCCCTGGGCGAACAGCTTGGCGCCAAGATCCTTGCCGACGGCGGCAAGGAGTTGCTGGCCGAGATTCGCAGGATTCAGGAATAACCGCACCGCAATGCCCTCTCTCCTCGAGTTTGACCGCGCCCACCTCTGGCATCCGTACACCTCCATGACCGCCCCCCTGCCGGTCTACGAGGTGGCCGCGGCGCACGGGGTGCGGCTGCGGCTGGCCGACGGCCGTGAACTGATCGACGGCATGTCCTCCTGGTGGGCGGCCATCCACGGCTACAACCACCCGGCCCTGAACGAGGCGGCGGAAGATCAGCTCCGGCGGATGGCGCACGTGATGTTCGGCGGCATCACCCACCAGCCGGCGGTGGAGCTTGCCCGCCTGCTCGTGGAGGTGACCCCGCCGCCGCTGGATCGCATCTTTTACTGCGACTCGGGCTCGGTGGCAGTGGAAGCGGCGATCAAGATGGCCCTCCAGTACTGGCAGGCCGCCGGCAAACCCGAAAAGACGAAACTCCTGACCATCCGCGGCGGCTATCACGGCGACACCTTCGGCGCCATGGCGGTCTGCGATCCGCTCAACGGCATGCACCACCTGTTCCGGGACGTGCTGCCGGAACACCTCTTCGCCCCCCTGGTCAGCTGCGGCTTCAACGACCCCTGGGACGAACGCGCCCTCGACGCCTTCCACGCCCTGCTCGCCGAAAACCGGCAGCGGATCGCGGCGGTCATCCTCGAGCCCATCGTTCAGGGGGCGGGCGGCATGCGCTTTTACCACCCGCGCTTCCTGGCCGGGGCCAGGGCCCTCTGCGACCGCCACGGCGTGCTGCTGATCGCCGACGAGATCGCCACCGGCTTCGGCCGCACCGGCAAGCTGTTCGCCTGCGAGCATGCCGGCATCGCGCCGGACATCATGTGTCTCGGCAAGGCCCTCACCGGCGGCTACCTGACCCTGGCCGCCACCATCACCACCGCCCAGGTGGCGGAAACGATCTCCAGCGCCGACCCCGGCCTGTTCATGCATGGTCCAACCTTCATGGCCAACCCCCTGGCCTGCGCGGTGGCCGCGGCCTCCATCCGGCTCCTGCTCGATTCGCCGTGGCCGGAACGGGTGCTGGCCATCGAAGAGGTGCTGCGGACCGGGCTTGCGGCCTGCCGGGAGTTGCCGGGGGTGGCCGACGTCCGCACCCTCGGGGCGATCGGGGTGGTGGAGATGAAAAAACCCGTCGACGTCGCCAGGCTGCAACGGGAGTTCGTCAACCACGGGGTCTGGATCCGCCCCTTCGGCACCCTCGTCTATCTGATGCCGCCCTACATCATCAGCCGGACGGACCTCCAATACCTGACCGAGACATTGGTCGCGGTCTTACACAAAACAGAAGCATAACAGGAACCCACCATGGCAGAAAAGATTCAGGTCGCCCTCCTCGCCGGCGGCAAATCAGGCGAACGGGAAGTTTCACTGGCAGGCGCCAAGGGCGTGCTCAAGGCGCTCAATCCGGATAAATACGCGGTGCGTCAATACGATCCCGCCCATGACCTGCCGCGCCTGATCGCCGACGCGCCGGGCCTGGACGTGGCCTTTATCCTCCTGCACGGCCCGCTGGGCGAGGATGGCGCCATGCAGGGGCTGCTCGACCTGCTGGGGCTCCCCTACCAGGGCTCCGGGATCCTGGGCAGCGCGGTGGCGATGAACAAGAATTTCGCCAAGATGCTTTACAAGCAGGCGGGCCTGCCGGTGGCCAACTGGCTGATGGCAACCCCTGCGGATATCGACAACCCGGCCGCCATCACCGCCAGGCTGCGCTTGCCGCTGGTCATCAAACCGGTGAGCCAGGGATCGAGCCTGGGGATGAGCATCGCCCACGACGACGCGGCCCTGGCCGACGGGCTGCGCAAGGCCTTTACCTTCGATCCGGAGGTGATGGTGGAGGAGTTCGTGAAAGGCCGGGAGATCACCGGCGGCGTGCTCGGCAACGACACCCCGGAACCGCTGCCGCTGGTGGAGATCATCCCGGGGCCGGACCACCCCTTCTTCGACTACGAGGCCAAATACAAGGCCGGGGCAAGCCGGGAGATCTGCCCCGCCGACTTCCCGGCCGAAATCACCCGCACCGCCCAGGAATACGCGGTCCGGGCCCACCAGGCCCTGCATCTGAAGGGATACAGCCGGACGGACATGATGGTCGGAGAAGACGGTCGCGTCACCGTCATCGAGACCAACACCATCCCCGGCATGACCCCGACCAGCCTGCTTCCCCAGGCGGCCCAGGCCGCCGGTTACGCCTTCCCGCAACTCCTGGACCGGCTCATCGAGCTCGCCCTGGCGAAATAACGTTTTCGCAAACGCTCCCGCTTGCCACAAAAAAAGTCCACGCCATTGAACCATGGCGCGGACTTTTTTTGTGTATCAACCGCAGGCAGCCAGGGCGGCCTCGGCCGCTTGCATCTGGCGAGGCCGCTCAGCCGCCGGCAGCGGCGGTGAGCACCAGCTGGCGGACGATATCGAAGAGGAAGGTGCGGCCGAGGAGGAAGAAGACCACGCTCATCAGGGCGGCGGCCGGCACCGTGATCACCCAGGAGGAGAATATCTTGCCGGTGATGCCGCTGTTGATGCCGCCCAGGCCGCGCGCCAGGCCGATGCCGAGGATCGCGCCGACCAGGGTGTGGGTGGTGGAGACCGGCAGCTTCAGGCGGGTGCAGATCAGGACGGTGGCGGTGGCGGCGATGTCGGCGGCAACCCCGCGCGACGGGGTGATCTCGGTGATGTCGCTGCCGACCGTCTGCATGACCTTGTAGCCGTAGGTGGCGAGACCGAGAACGATCCCGCCGCCGCCCAGGGTCAGGATCCACAGGGGAACCCCCACCTTCATCTCCACCGCGCCGGTGGAAAAGATGTGCGCCACGGCCGCCAGCGGGCCGACGGCGTTGGCCACGTCGTTGGAGCCGTGGGCAAAGGCCACCGAGCAGGAACTGATCACCACCATCGGCATGAAGCTCCGCTCCACCACCTCCAGCTGCTTGCCGATGGAGAGGTTAACCTTGTCGTGCAGGCGGATGCGGAACCAGACCGCCGAGGCCGCCGCGGCCACCAGCCCGATCGCCAGCGAGATCAAGAGGGTGTTGTTGTCCGAGGCCCAGCCCGCCCCCTTGGTGACATGCTTCAGCCCCTTGTAGATGGTGCCGAGGGTCACCACCATGGCCAGCAGGAACACGATCACCGGCATGATCATCATCGCCGACTGGGCCGGTTTTTTCCGCCCCAGAATGGTCTTGCTGATAAAGGTAAAGAAGAGATAGCCGAACAGGCCGCCTACCACCGGCGAGATAAACCAGCTGGCGACGATCTGCCCCATCTTGCCCCAGTTCACGCAATCCCAGCCGGCGGCGGCAACACCGAACCCCGCCACCGCGCCGACGATGGAATGGGTGGTGGAGACCGGCATCCCGGTCCAGGAAGCCATGTGCAGCCAGAGGGCGGCGGCAAGCAGGGCCCCGGTCATGCCCAGGACCAGCAGGGTGGCCGCGTCCCCGTCCATCAGGCCGGGGATCGAGGCGATGGCCTCCGGGCTGACGATGCCCTTGCGGATGGTGTCGGTGACGTGGGAGCCCACCAGCACCGCCCCGGCAAACTCGCAGATCCCGGCGAGGATGATCGCCTTCTTGATGGAGATGGATTTGGAACCCACCGCATCGGCCATGGAGTTGGCCACGTCGTTGGCGCCGATATTCCACGCCATGTACAACCCCAACAAGCCGGTAAACGCAAGAATGAACATTTCCATAACAATCAACTCTGCTTATGAATTCATGGGAAGACGGGAACCTATTTGATGATCATCGCCCGCAGGAGGTCGCCGGCGTTTTCCGCCTCGTTGGCGATCTCGCCGAGTTTCAGGAGCATCTTTTCGTAGAAGATGATCGTGATCGGATCGAGCTCCTTTTCAAGGCTGTATATCTCGCGGCTCAAGGAACGGGCCATGCGGTCGGCCTTCCACTCCTCCTTGCCGAGCCCCTCGATGAGTTCGAGCACCACCAGCGACTCGGCGCCGGTGAAGGAAACCTCGGCAAGGTTATGCAGTTCCACCGCCGCGGTCAGCAGGGTGCCGGTGACCTGAAAGATCTGATGGACGAAGTTGGTGAACCGTTCGGCGAGATGCGGATGGATGGTGGTGTTGCGGATGGTGAGGATGACCGCGAAATCCTCGACGTTGTCGGCGATCCGGTCCTGACAGCGGAGATAGCTTTCGAGATCCTCACGGGAGACGGGCAGGAAAAACCGGCGGGGCAGGCTGTCGCGGATCGCATGCTTCAACTTGTCGGATTCGTACTCCAGCCGCGACACCTTGTCGAGCAAGTCAGGCAGCAGTTCAAACTCCTCGTTGACCGCCGCTTCCATCAGCGGCCACAGCATCTCCACGCATTCATGCACCTTCTTGGTGTGTTCCACCAGCGGGCCAAAGGGGGATTTCCCGAACAAATCGGATATCAGGGCCATACAGCCACCTCAACAAATTGTTAAAGATCCGGAGACCATCCTGCCGCCAATCCCTGCGGGACACGGCTTCCCCAGAACCTACCGTACCCCCCCCACAAAGTCAACCGCCTGACAACGGTAAAAATTCGCAATGAGCGGAAACAAGGAAACGATTGATTAAAACAACCGTTTGAAATATATTCGGCCCTGACTACAGGCCGTTCCGTAGCCCAACCCGACGCCGCCACGCCGTGGCATTGCCTTCACCAGGAGCGACATTTTAGATGGAGCCGAAAGAGACAAAGTCCCGCCTTCTCGACGCCGCCGAGCATCTCTTCGCCGAAAACGGCTACCACGGCACCTCGCTGCGGATGATCACCGCCGCCGCCGGGGCCAATCTCGCGGCGGTGAACTACCATTTCGGCTCCAAGGAGGCCCTGATCGAGGCGGTGATCGAACGGCGGCTGCTGCCCCTCAACCGGCTCCGCAGCGAACGGCTGCAAGCCCTGCTTGCCGATGCGGACCGCCGCGCCGCCGCCCCGGACCTCCGCCAAACCCTGGCCGCCTTTATCGAGCCGACCCTTTCCTTTCGCCACGCCGGCCCCGGCAACCGCGATTTTATCGCCCTCATCGCCCGGGCCATGGCCGACCCCAACGACACCGCCCGCAACATCTTCATCAGCCGGGTGATGCCGGTTTTTACCCTCTGGCACCAGTGCCTTGCCCAGGCCCTGCCGCGGCTCGACGCCAAAATCCTCTCCTGGCGCCTCCATTTCGCCATCGGCGCGCTGAGCCACATCATGCACAACCTGGACAAGCTGCCGGCGGCCGGCGCCATGCCACCGGCCGCCGACAGCGCCCCGGAGATCACCGAATTGCTGCTCTCCTTTCTCTGCCCCGGCATGGAGGCCCCACAATGAGATCCCTTCCGCTGTGCGCGGCCTTGCTCACCACCCTTCTGCTGACCGGCTGCCGGCTGCATGCGCCCGTTGCCATAACCCCGGCCGCCCCGCTGCCGGAAACCTTCACCCATGCGATCGAAACAGCCCCGCCGCCCCCAACCGTCGCGCCTTGGTGGCTCCAGTTCAACGACCCGGGCCTCACCGCGCTTGAGGAAACCCTTCTTGCCGGCAACCTGGAGATCCGGCAGGCATACGCCCGCCTGAGCCAGTTCGAGGCGGTAAGCCGGGTCGCCGACAGCGCCCTCCTGCCCTCCCTCAACCTTGCAGGCGCGGCAAGCCGGGGCCGCCAGGAAACAAACGGCACCGATCTCACCACCAGCGGCCAAAGCCTCTCGCTGGCCGCCAGCTACGAGATAGACCTCTGGCAAAAACTCCGCGCCAACCGGCAGGCGGCGCAGCTGGATTTTTCCGCCTCCCGCGAGGAGATCAAGACCCTCTACCTGATCCTCACCAGCCAGGCGGCCGACCTCTACTTCCTCGCCATCGAGCAGCGGGCGCAACTGGCGCTCACCGACGCCATCATCGACAGCCTGCGCACCATCCGCGACCAGGTTGAATTCCGCTACCGCCGCGGCATCGCCCCCAGTCTCGATCTCTATCAGGCCGACCAGAACCTCGCCGCGGCCAAGGCGAGAAAGCCGGAGCAGGAAACCGCCCTGGCGATCACCGAGCACGGCTTGGCGGTGCTGCTCGGCCACTATCCGGATCACGATCCCATCTCCGGCAAGGGCCCGTTGCCCGCCACCTTGCCGGCGGCACCGCCCGCCCCCCCGGCCGGCATCCCCGCCGCCCTTCTCCTGCAACGCCCCGATGTGCAGGGCGCCTTCCTGCGGGTTCAGAGCAGTGACGCCAAGACCGCGGCGGCGGTGGCCGACCGCTTCCCGGCCCTCAACCTGAGCGGCGCTCTCGGCGTCGGCCGCACCGACTCGGGCCTGTCGGTCGTCCACGCCACCTTCTGGAACCTGCTCATCGGCCTCACCCAGCCGATCATCGACAACGGCCGCCGACAGGCGGAAGCGGACCGCCGCGCGGCGATAACCGCCGAGGCCCTGGCCCGCTACCAGCAGGTTGTCCTGCAGGCCTTCCAGGAGGTGGAAAACAGCCTGGTCGCCAATCGGGCCGCCGAACAACAACTGGCGCTCAAGGACACCGAACTGGCCGCGGCCGCGGCCACCCTGCGCCGCGCCACCGACGGCTACTTCCAAGGTCTCAACAACTACCTTGCCGTCCTGGTCGCCCAACGCCAGCACCACGAGGTGAGCCGCCAACAACTCTCCGCCCGCCGCCAGCTCCTCTCCGCCCGCATCACCCTGTGGCGCGCGCTGGGCGGCGACTGGCTGGAAACAAGCCTTGCCGCCAACCTTTCATCACAGCCCAACGAGGATTCCCACCATGAAAACTAAAGGCAGACTCATCACCACCGCCCTGCCGGTCATTGTCCTGATGGTCGGCGTCGCCGCCATGATCCTCCTGATCAAGAGCCGGCCGGTCCCGGCCAAGCAGGCCCGCCCTGCGACCGGCGCCCTGGTCCGCGTGATGGCGGCGGTCGCGGAAAATCGCCGGGCCGAGGTGCATTCAACCGGCACCGTGCAGCCAAACCGGGAGATATCGGTCATCACCCAGGTCGGCGGCCAGGTCACCACCCTCTCGCCGCAATGCGTGGCCGGCGGCTTCGTCAAGGCGGGCGAGCTGCTCTTCGCCATCGACAGCGCCGACTATCGCCTGGCCCAAGAGCAGGCGGCGGCGGCGGTGGCCAAGGCGGAAGCGGATCTGGCCACCGCCCGTGGCCAGGCCGAGGTGGCGCGCCAGGAATGGGAACGCTTCGGCGACAGCAACGCGGCGGTGAACCCCCTGGTCCTCCATGAACCGCAGCTGCAAACCGCCGAGGCGAATCTGGCCGCCGCCCGGGCAGGCCTTGCCCAAGCCCGGCTCAATCTCGCCCGCACCGAGGTCCGCGCCCCCTTCAACTGCCTGATCCTCTCCGAGGAACTCGACCTGGGCCTCACCGTCCGGGCCGGCAACCCGGTGGCGAGGATTATCGGCACCGATGCCGCCGAGGTGGTCGTGCCCCTGCCCATGGCGGAGCTGCCCTGGTGCGGTATCCCCAGAAACGGCGGCAAACCGGCCGGCTCGCCGGTCACCCTCACCGCCGTCATCGGCGACCGCGAGTACCGCTGGCACGGCACGATCACCCGCGCCCTGGGCGAGGTCGACCCCAAGGGACGGATGGCCCGTCTGGCGATCCGGGTGGAGGACCCCTACCGCCTGAAAGGCGGCGGCAAGAGCAATCTCGATCTGACCATTGGCATGTTCGTCGATGCCACCATCCACGGCAAGGCCATCGGCACGGTCTTCCCGGTGCCCCGCCAGGCGATCCGCCAGGACTCCATGGTCTGGCTGATGGATGACGCGCGGAAGCTGCGGTTGCGGCAGGTCAAGGTGACGCGCTTCACCGATGACGAGGCCCTGGTCGTCGAAGGGCTCGCCGCTGGCGATCAGGTGGTGCTCACCGCCTTGATCGGCGCGGCGGACGGCATGGCCCTGCGGCCGGTAGGCGAGGGGGAGCAGCCGTGAAGGATTCGATCAAATGGATGGCGCACAACCATGTCGCCGCCAACCTGCTGATGATGGTCTTCGTCGTCGGCGGCCTGCTGCTGGGCGTCAACATCAAACAGGAGGTCTTCCCCGAGGTGGTGCTCGACCGGGTGCAGATCGCGGTGGACTATCCCGGCGCCAGCCCCGACGAGGTCGAGGAAGGCATCATCCTGCCCATCGAGGACAACATCAGCGGCGTCGACGGCCTCAAGGAGATGACCGCCATGGCCCGTGAGGGGACCGGCACGGTGACGGCGGTCATCCAGGAGGATATGGACCCCGACCTCTTCCTGCAGGACATCAAGGCCGAGGTCGATCGCATCACCACCCTTCCGGCGGAGGCGGAAAAACCGGTTATCGCCAAGATGGTCAACCGCCGCGAGGTCGCATCGCTGGTGGTTTACGGCGACGCCTCGGAGCGTGCCCTGCGTGAACAGGCGGAGTCCATCCGCGACGAACTGCTGGACCTGCCCGGCATCACCCAGGCCGAACTGAGCGGGGTACGCCCCTACGAGATCTCCGTCGAGATCAGCGAATCCAACCTCCGCCGTTACAACCTGACCCTGGCCGAGGTGGCGAAACGGATCGGCAAGGCGTCGCTTGACCTGCCCGGCGGCACGGTCAAGGCCGCGGGCGGCGAGATCCTGATCCGCACCAAGGCAAAACGGTACCTGGGCGGGGAATACGGCAAGATCGTCATCATCACCACCCCCGACGGCATGCAGGTGCGCCTGCAGGACATTGCCGAGATCCGCGACGGCTTTGCGGAGACCGATGAGTCCGCCCGCTTCAACGGCATGCCGGCGGCCAGCGTCGCGGTGTACCGGGTCGGCGACCAGAAACCCACCGAGATCGCCGACCTGATCAAGAAATATGTGGCCGCCAAACAGCCCGCCCTGCCCGATTCGCTCAAGCTCGCAATCTGGAACGACAGCTCGGAACTGCTCAAGGGCCGCATGCAGCTGCTGATCAAGAACGCGGCCATGGGATTGATCCTGGTGATGGTCACCCTGAGCCTCTTCCTGCAGATCCGGCTGGCGCTGTGGGTGATGCTCGGCATCCCCATCTCCTTTCTCGGCGCCCTCTTCCTGATGCCGGCGCTGGGGGTTTCCATCAACATGGTTTCGCTGTTCGCCTTCATCATGGCCCTCGGCATCGTCGTCGACGACGCCATCGTCATCGGCGAAAACGTCTACGAACACCGGCAGCAGGGCAAGCCTTACCTGCAGGCGGCGGTGGACGGCGCCCGCGAGGTGGCGGTGCCGGTGGTCTTCTCCATCCTCACCTCGGTGGCCGCCTTCGTACCGCTGCTGGCGGTGACCGGCACCATGGGCAAATTCATCCGGGTGATCCCGCTGGTGGTGATCTCGATCCTGATCATCTCGCTGACGGAATCGGTCTACGTCCTCCCCGCCCACCTGAGCCTCGGCAGGCATCGCGACAAGGAACAGTACAACGCCTTCGAGCGGATGCGGCTCCGCTTTTCCGGCCAGCTCCAGCGCCTCATCGACGGCCCCTACCGCAAGACCCTCGCCTTCTGCCTGGGCCACCGCTACCTGACCCTGGCCATCGCCGTCGCCCTGCTCTTCGTCTCGGTCGGCATCGTCAAGGGCGGGGTGATCAAGTTCCGCTTCATGCCGGTGGTGGACAGCGACCAGATCAAGATCAACCTTGCCATGCCGCTGGGCACGCCGGTGACGGAAACCGCCACCATCCAGCGACACATCGAACAGACCGCCAAAAAGGTCATCGAGGATTTCGACCGGGAACAGGGCCGTGAACGCTCAAGCCTGCGCCAGCTCTTTGCGGTGGCCGGGGCGGCGCTGCCGCAGGGAGGGGCTGGCTCCAACGGCGACAGCGCCTCGGGCTCGCACCTGGCCGGGATCAACCTGCGGCTGATCCCCAGCGAGGAGCGGGATTTCCCGGCCCAGGAGATCACCACCCGGATCCGCAAGGCGGTGGGCGAGATTCCCGGCATCGACTCGCTCTCCTTTTCCTCCAACCTGATGCACGTCGGCGCCAATATCGACATCCAGCTCGCCCATGAAGACTTCGACGTCCTCACCCGCTGCGCCGCGCGGCTGAAAGAGGGCCTCGGCCAGTATCCCGGCGTCGGCGACATCGCCGACAACTACCCGGAGGGGAAAACCGAACTGAAGCTGCGTCTCAAACCGGCGGCGCGCACCCTGGGCCTTACCGAGGAGGAACTGGGCAGGCAGATGCGCGGCGCCTTCTATGGCGCCGAGGCCCTGCGCATCCAGCGGGGGAGAAACGAGGTGAAGGTGATGGTCCGCTACCCGGAGGCGACGCGGAACAAACTGAAAACCTTTGAGGAGATGCGGATTCGCACCACGGAAGGGACCGAGATCCCCCTGACGCAGGCAGCGGAGATCGAAACAGGACGCGGCTTCAGCACCATCAACCGCCACGACCGGAAACGGGTGATCGACATCACCGCCGACGTGGACAGCGCGGTGGCCAACGCCGAGGATATCCTGAAGGAACTCAAGGCGACAACGCTCGCCAATCTGGTCAACGACTACCCAGGGCTCTCCTACAACCTGGAAGGCGAAGAAAAGGAACGCCGCGAATCCATGGGCAGCATGGGCCGGGGCTTTCTGTTCGCCCTCTTCGCCATCTTCGCGCTGCTGGCCGTCCCCTTCCGCAGCTATTCGCAGCCGCTCCTGGTCATGACCGCGATCCCCTTCGGCATCGTCGGCGCCCTGGCCGGACACCTGCTGATGGGCTACGACCTGAGCATCATGAGCGTCTTCGGTATCGTCGCCCTCTCCGGGGTGGTGGTCAACGACTCGCTGCTGCTCATCGACAAGATCAACCGGGACCGGGTCGAGGGGCTCGACCCCACCCAGACGGTGGTGGACGCCGGGTGCCGGCGCTTCCGGCCGATCCTGCTCACCTCGCTGACCACCTTTTTCGGCCTGACGCCGATGATCCTCGAAACCAGCGTCCAGGCCCGCTTCCTGATCCCCATGGCGATCAGCCTCGGCTTCGGCATCATGTTCGCCACCGGCGTCACCCTGATCCTGATCCCCACCCTCTACATGACCCTCGAGGACATCAAGGGCCTCGGAAAGCCGCCGGCAACGGCCGAATCTTAACGCCGCCAGCGGTCAAGCGGAAAAAAAAACGCCCCGCAGATTGCTCTGCGGGGCGCATGTCTTATGCTTCTAATCTTGACGTAGGATTAGGAAAGCCTAACGACATTGGAAGCCTGGGGGCCTTTGGCGCCGTCAGTCACGTCAAACTTCACCTTATCGCCTTCGGCGAGAGACTTGAAGCCTTCACCCTGGATAGCGGAGAAGTGAACGAATACGTCCGGTCCATTCTCCTGTGCGATGAAACCAAAACCCTTGCCGTCGTTAAACCATTTTACCGTACCTTCTGCCATGTTCTAATCCTCGAATGTTTCTGTGTTTCTTTTGCCCCCGACACGGGGACTTTTCCTGTGTAGCTCTGGTTACCGCCAACAAAAAGACCGCATCAATCTTGCATAAGATCGTGCGGCGTTTTTTGCAGCAGCCTTCTCCTTGTACTACACAAACTCTAATGCAATGAATTACCGAACCAGTTATCAAAAAATTAAGCAAGCTTTTTTTACATAATTCACCATGGCCGCGCAGCCCCCGTCCACAGCGATCCCAAACCGTTGTTGCCGCAAACCAAGCTTTTGGCTATGGTGCTTGCATGCCGACCATTACCCCATCCAGCCAAGGCCGCCCATGACCCCGCCCTTTTTGCCCGCCACCAGAGAAGAGATGGACGCCCTCGGCTGGGAGGCGGCGGACATCGTGCTGGTGACCGGCGACGCCTACATCGACCACNNGACCACCCCTCCTTCGGCGTCGCCCTCATCGGCCGCTGGCTGGAGGCGCACGGATACCGGGTGGCGATCCTCGCCCAGCCGCGCCACGACCGCCACGACGACTTCCTCCGCTTCGGGACGCCGCGCCTCTTCTACGGCATCACCTCCGGCAATCTCGATTCCATCGTCGCCAACTATTCCGGCAACGGCAAGGTGCGCGACCGCGACGACTACTCGCC
>DHYT01000003.1:0-7273 GCA_002415465.1 Desulfobulbaceae bacterium UBA5123 | reverse complement strand
CTGGCCGACGCCAAGGGCGACCTGCTCATCTTCGGGATGGGGGAACGGGCGGTGGTGGAGGTGGCGCAACGGCTGGAGAGCGGCCGGGATCTCGCCGGCATCGCCGGCACCTGCGAGCGTCTTACCGACCGGCAGCTCGCCGAACGCAACCTGCCGGCGCCGCTCACCCTGCCGGACTGGACGGCCATCAACGCCGACCCGGCGCGTTTTCTGGAGGCGGAGCAGCTCGTCGACCGCCAGTCACGGGCACTGGCCGCCACCCCGCTCCTGCAGCGGCAGCAAGCGGTCTGGACCCTGCAACACCGCCCCGCCGCCCCGCTTACCGGCGAGGAACTCGACCGGCTCTACGGGCTGCCCTATCGCCGCGCCCCGCACCCCGCCGCCGGCCGGGTGCCGGCCTACGAGATGATCCGCCACTCGCTGACCATTGTCCGAGGCTGCTGCGGCAACTGCTCCTTCTGCGCCATCGCCCGCCATCAGGGTCCGGTGGTCACCTGCCGCAGCCCAAAATCGATCCTCGCAGAGGTGGCGCAGGTGACGCGGATGCCGGATTTCAAGGGGACCATCAGCGATCTCGGCGGCCCCACCGCCAACCTCTACGGCACCTCCTGCCCACAGGCCGCCGCCTGCAAACGCCACGACTGCCTCTACCCCGAGACATGCCGCCACCTCGTGATCGACGAAAGGATCTTCCTGGACCTGCTCGCGGAGGCCTCGGCGATCCCCGGCGTCCGGCATCTCTTCGTTTCCTCGGGCTTGCGGATGGAACTGCTCCTCAAAACCCCGAACCTGCTGCGGAAGATCTTAACCCGCCACACCCCCGGCATGATGAAGATCGCCCCGGAACACACCGATCCGGAGGTGTTGCGGCTGATGCACAAACCCGGCCCGACCCTCCTTGCCGATTTTGTCGCCGCCTGCCGCGACATCGAACAGGCGGAAGGCCGCAGCCTGCCCCTCAGCCCCTATCTGATCGCCTCCCATCCCGGCTGCACGGTTGCGGCCATGCAGCGGCTGGCCGCAACCCTCAACGCCCTGCGGTTGCCCGTCCGCCAGTTTCAGGATTTCACCCCGACCCCCGGCACCCTGGCCACCGCCATGTATGTGAGCGGCCTGGATCACGACACCGGCCGGCCGATCCAGGTGGCCAGGAACGCCGGCGAGCGGTGCGCGCAGCGGGAGGTGCTGGAGGGGATCCGCCCCCAAGAGGCGCATGGCGCCAACGCCCGCCCGCGCCGCCGGCCGGGGGCAACGGAAAATCGCCGCCCCCGGCCGCCCGTCAAGAGCGGCCCGAAAAAAGGGCGCCGCTCCGGACAGAAAGGCTAGCGGGTCTCGGAGACGGCCCGCGCGGCAAGTTTTTGATTGCGGAAATAGAGGACGATATCCCCGGACACCATCAAGCCGTTGATGACATACAGATAGATGACCGGATCGTAGCTGAAGAACACCTTGTGCAAGGTGCCGGAAACATAGCCTGCAAAAATCACCCAGAGAAAAAAGATGCTCTTGCCGGCATTGGTGCGGGATCGATACGAACGGTACAGCGAAAACGGCCAGGCCGCGCCGAAACAGACCAACATGATAACTTCGAAGATGCTCATAATACTCCCCACCGGTTCACTTTCGCCGCCGCCCGCTAACAGACGGCGCAATCATCATTTCTCGTCGCCGCGCGCCCTCTACATGGGCACCAGCGGCAGGTAGTCCGGCCGCCAGCGCATCCTGTCGATGAGCTCGGCAAGCCGCTCGGGGTCGTCATGGTGCTGGAACTCGCTGAAGGCGCAAGGGCCCGACACCCCCGCGCCAATGGCGGCCCTGCCCACCGCCAGGGCAACCTGGCGGCAGATCTCCCGCAGGTTCGCCACCTCCGGCAACAGCACCCCCTGTCGCCAATCCGTCTCCTCCACCTGCTCGGCCACGGCCCTGGCGGCGGCGGTGAAGAACTCGGGCAATACCTCCCGCGCGCCGGACGCCAACACGCCAAGCCCCACCCCCGGAAAAACAAAGACATTGTTGCACTGCCCGACCCGCGTCAGCCGGCCAGCCCATGCCACCGGCGGGAACGGGCTGCCGGTGGCGACCAGCGCCCGCCCCCCGCTCCATTCGTAAAGTACTGCCGGCAACGCCTCGGCCTTCTCGGTGGGGTTGCTCAACGGCAGAATGACCGGCCGGGCGGTGTTCTCGCACATGGCGGCAACGATCTCGCGGGTAAAGCCGCCGCCCTGACCCGAGGTGCCGATCAGCACCGTCACCCTGCCCTTCCCGACCACCTCCGCAAGCCCCGCCCCGCCTTTACTCAGCAACCACGGCAGGGATGACGGCTCCTTGGCAAAGGCCTTCTTGTAGGGCTCAAGCTGCCGGTCGGCGGTGACCAGCCCCCGGCTGTCAACGGTATAGATCCTGGACTCGGCCTCCCTTGCGGGGAGCCCGGCCTCGATCAGCGCCGCCTGCAACTGCTCGCCGATGCCGACCCCGCCGGCCCCGGCCCCGTGAACCAGAAACACCTGATCGGCAAGCGACTCCCCCTTGGCGCGCAAGGCGACCAGGATCGCCGCCAGACAGACCGCGCCGGTCCCCTGGATGTCATCGTTGAAGGAAATCAATTCATGGAGATAGGCGTCACGCGTGGCAAAGGCGTTCTGCTTGGAAAAATCCTCCCACTGGCAGAGGGCGTGCGGGAACACCGCCTTGAAGGCGCGGGCGAACCCTTGCACGAACCGGATGTAATCGTCGCCGCGGAGCCGCTGTTGCCGCCAGCCGAGATAATCCGGGGCCGCCAGCAACTCGGGGTTGTCGGTGCCGACATCGAGGGAGACCGGCAGGCAATGCCAGGGCGCGATCCCCGCCCCCTGGGTATAGAGCATCAGCTTGCCGAGACAGATGGCGATGCCGCCCGCCCCCTGATCGCCGATGCCGAGAATCCCCTGGTTGTCGGTGACCACCGCCACCCGGATCTGCCGGTTGCGGAACCGGCCGAGAATCTCCTCGGCCCGCTCGATGTTGCCGGGATGGAAATGGAGGCCATTGGCCTTGCGGAACATGGAGGAATAGTAGCGGCAGGCCAGCGCCACGGTGGGGGTATAGATGATCGGCAGATAGCCGCTGATATCGCTGGCGATCAGCGCGTGCGCCAGGGTGACGTTGCGGTCGAACAACTCGCGGATATAGATGAATTTTTCTAGATCGCTGTCCCGCTCGGCCACCAACCGCCGGCCATTCTCCACCTGACTCGCCAAGGAACGGATGGCCGGCGGCAGCGCCCCTTCCAGTTCGAGGGCCAGCCGCTCGTCTGCGGTGAAGGAGGTTCCCTTGTTGGTGAAACTGTTGTCGTACACCTCGATGCCCCGGCCGGCAACGAGAATCCGGCTGGTATTGCCGTAACGGTCATACTCAAAACGATAGTTGTTCCGTGGCATCCCCTCTTGCTCCCCGGCCCCCGCCTTGCAGGCCGATGTCAACACACCAGTTCCGGCGGCCGCCCCGTCAATGACCCTTGGCCGGCACCGCCGCGACCCCTTGCCGCCACATCCTTTCCGCCAGGAGAAGGTTGGCCCGCGCTTCCGGAATATCCGGCTGCAAGCGCACCGCTTCGGCAAAATGCATCATCGCCCGGCCATAATTGCGCCGCGCAAGCAGCAACCGGCCGATGTTGTCATGGATGGCCGGGTTGCCTGGGCTGAGTTCCAGCGCCTTGCCATACAGACGCAGGGCCTCGTCGCCGCGCCCCGCATCGACCATGATGTTGGCCAGATTATTGTAGGCCTCGGTGAAGGTCGGATCGATGGCGATCACCGCCCAAAACTGCTCCGCCGCCTCCCGCAGCCGGCCCTCCCTTTTCAGGGCGACGCCCAGATTGTTCTTGGGCCGAGCCTTGGCCGGCGACTTGTTCGCGCAGTCACTCCACAGGCTGATCCGGTCATGCCATACCTTGTTCCGTTCAAAGGTCCAGCAACCAAGGACCAGCGCCAGCCCCACCGCCGCCGCCACCCCGGCCCGCAACCACCGGGGCGGCAGACGGCGGCCGAGATCGGCCGCCGCCACCACGAACAGCAGCATCGACGGCAGGTAGAGGCGGTGCTCGAAGACCAGCTCCAGGGGGATCACGCTGGACTCGATGAGCAGGTTGCCCAGAAACCAGATGACGGCGAATGAAAACAACCGGTGATTCCTCGCCGACCGGCAGGCGAGCCAGGCCATGCCGGCAAGCGCGGCGACCGCGAACACGGTCGTGATCGGCTGCGCCAGGGATGTTGAGACGATAAAATCGTGATCGAGGTTCAACCGGCCGGGGGCGGGGAAGAGGATGAGCCCCAGGTAGAAAAAAATCACCCGCGCCTCGGTGAGGAGGCGTTGGGCAAGCGAAAAATCCCGCCCCTCATAGCCGGCGAGAATCCGCGTCACCGGCTCCCCCCCGAGAGAGACGACACCGAGCAGGATGGCGACGCCGGCGGCCAGGGCGACCGCCGGCAGATGCCGCCGCAGCCAATCCCGCCGCAGATCCTGCAGGAAATACCATTCATACAGAAGAATAAAAAAAGGCAGGGTGGCACAGCTTTCCTTGCTGCCCAGGGCCAACAGCCCGGCGACAATGCTGCCGGCATAAAACGCCGTCCCCCCCCGGCCATGCCGCAACCGGCCCCGGACATACAGCCACAGCGACAGGAGATAAAACATCGCCCCCATGCTGCTCATCCGCTGCACGACATAGGATACCGCCTGCGTCTGCACCGGATGCAGCAGCCAGAGCCAGGCGGCGAGGAACGCGGGCCACGGGTAAGGCTTACCGCCACCGGGCGCCGCCGGCAGGCATGACTGCCGGGCGGGCAGGAGCGGCAAGGTGTCCGCCGCCAGCCCATAGAGGATCACCCCGGCCAGCAGGTGTACCAGCACGTTGAAGAGATGAAAGCCCGGCAACGCCTCCCCGTGCAGGTAATAGTTCAAGGCGAAACTGAGATTGGCCACCGGCCGGGTCACCGGCTCGCTCTTCAGGACGACCTGCTTGAGGGATGCCCAGTCGAGGGAGGTGATGCGGAGGATCGGGTTGTTGTAAATCCGGGAGTCGTCAAAGACAAACTGCCCATCCAGAACGTTGGCGTATGCGGCCAGCCCGGTGATGACCAGGACGGCCATGACCCCACAATGAAAAACCACCCTTCTCTTTTCCAAAACCGGCTCCCTCGCTGCCAAGCTGCCGCCAACCCGTCCCGCCTGCCGCCGTCGCTTGCACGGACAAGACAAGAACGCTTCCACTCCCGCAAGTCTTCGCAAAACCCGGCCCTTTTGTCAACAACGCTCTGCGCACACGCCCCGCTCGCCCCAAAAAAACGCCGCGGCCATCAGCGCCCGTCACTGCATTTTCTTGTTTGCTTTCTTGGCACAAGAGAGGTATGAAGGCGAAAATACCCCTTTCAGGAGGATGCCACAAACACATCCATGCAAACCAACCTGACCCTCGACATCCTGCCGCAACCGGATGACACCACCTGCGGCCCCACCTGTCTCCACGCGGTCTATCGCTACTACGACGACCCTGCCCCCCTCGCCCAGGTCATCGCCGGGGTCGGCACCCTGGAAGGCGGCGGCACCCTTGAGGTCCTGCTCGCCTGCCACGCCCTCCGGCGCGGCTACCGGGCCACCATCTACACCTACAACCTGCAGGTCTTCGACCCCACCTGGTTCGGTTCGCCGCTGGTGGATCTGGAAGACAAGCTGCGCCGGCAACTGGCGGCGCGCAAAGAGCCGAAACTGGCAATCGCCACCAAGGCCTATCTCGAATTTCTCCATCTGGGCGGCACCATCCGTTTTCAGGATCTCACCGGCAGCCTGCTCCGCAAATACCTCAAACAGGGAAAGCCCATCCTCTGCGGGCTCTCATCCACCTACCTCTATCACTGCGCCCGCGAATACGGCCCCAGAAACCTTTACGACGACATCAAGGGCTTGCCCTCGGGCCATTTCGTGATACTCTGTGGGTACGACCGCGAGCAGCGCACCGTGCTGGTGGCGGACCCGCTCCGCCACAACCCCCTGGGCGCGGGGCAATACTATGAAGTGACCATGGAACGGCTGGTGGGCGCCATCCTGCTTGGCATCCTCACCTATGACGGCAACCTGCTGATCATCGAGCCGGCCAGAAAAGGGAAGCGCCATGACCACCCTGATCATCGTTGAGGTTCTCAAAAACTGGCCCCTTGACCTCCCAGGGGTGGAGATCATCACCGCCCGCGCCTATCTCACCAGTCCGGCCTATTCGGGCCTGCGCCGCGTCAAGGTTTTCAACCTCTGCAAATCCTACCGCTACCAGTCGGCCGGCTACTATGTCTCCCTGCTCGCCGAGGCCAGGGGCCACCGGCCGCTGCCGCGACTGGTGACCATCCAGGACATGAAATCGCAGACCATGGTCCGCTTCGTCTCCGACGACCTCGACGCCCTGATCCAGACCAGCCTCGCGCCCATCCAGTCGGACAGGTTCGTCCTCAGCATCTACTTCGGCAGGAATCTGGCCAAACGCTACGATCGCCTCAGCGCCCAGCTCTTCGCCATGTTCCAGGCGCCGCTGCTGCGGGCCCAGTTCGCCTATCAGCCGCAGGCGAAAAAATGGGTTCTGCAGTCCATCAACCCCATTGCCGGCAGCGACATCCCCGACTCGCACCGCCCCTTCGTCATCGATGTGGCCACCGATTTCTTCAACCGCCAGCGGCAGCGGGTGGCCAAGAAACAGCCGGCCCGCTTCGAACTCGCCATCCTCCACAACCCCGACGAAAAGGAGAGCCCCTCCAACGATCGGGCGCTCAAGAAATTCATCAAGGCCGGGGCCGCCATGCAGCTCGGCGTGGAACTGATCACCCGCGAGGATTACGGCCGGCTGGCCGAATTCGACGGCCTCTTCATCCGCGAGACCACCAACGTCAACCACCACACCTACCGCTTCGCCCGGCGGGCCGCCGCCGAGGGGCTGGTGGTGATCGACGATCCGGAATCGATCCTCAAATGCACCAACAAGGTCTTTCTCGCCGAACTGCTCGAACACCACAAGGTGGCGATCCCCAAGACGATGATCCTCCACCGGGACAACCTCGCCGAGGCGGAATACGAGCTGGGCCTGCCCTGCATCCTCAAAAAGCCGGACAGCTATTTTTCGCAAGGGGTGGTCAAGGCGCTTGACCGCGAGGAGCTGCTGAGCAAGGGCAAGCGGCTGCTCAACGACTCGGAGCTGATCATCGGCCAGCAGTTCCTGCCGACCCCCTTCGACTGGCGGGTGGGGGTGCTCGAC
>DHYT01000135.1 GCA_002415465.1 Desulfobulbaceae bacterium UBA5123 | reverse complement strand
GCACACCCGCCCCAGATCGTTGCGCAAGAGATCGACGATCATCACGTTTTCACTGCGATTCTTGATGTCACCGCGCAGCCACGCCCCGTTGGCCCCGTCCTCCACGCAGGTCCGCCCGCGCCGGACGGTGCCCTTCATCGGCCGCACCGTGCAGACCTCGCCGTCCTTCCGGAAAAACAGCTCCGGCGAAAACGACAGCAACCGCCGGTCGCCGTGACGCAGATACGCGCCGTGGGCCACACTCTGGTTCCGCCGCAGGGCTTCGTAAAAGGCCTCCGCCGAGCCGGCAAAATCAAAGAGGAGCTTCAAGGTAAAGTTGACCTGATAGGTGTCCCCGGCCTCGATGTATTGCTTGATGCGGGCGATGGCCGCAAGATACTCTTCCCGCTCCTGATTGAGCCGGAGATTGTCGAGGCGATACCCCATCTCCCGGCGCCCGCCGCCAGGCCACGGCCCGGCCCCGCTGAAACACTGGCGCTGGTGGTCATAGACATGCGGCTCGGCATACACCCCCAGCTCGGCCAGCACCTCCCGCCCGGTCGTTGGCAAGCACCCGGCCAGCACCGGCTCCAAGTGATAGCCGAATTCATAGGCGAACCAGCCGGCCAGATAACGGCCACGCCCCCGATGCGCGGCGACCTGCCCGAAAAAACCATCCACGTCGTCGCCGGCCCGGAAACGCAACCGGTCCACCGGCTCACGGAAAAGCAGTGATTGATGATCGGCGTTGTTGGCCCTGGTCGTCTCCAGGAAGACGAAATCGTCCGCACCGGCGAGATACGCAAGCAGATCGTGCAGGGCGGTGTCGGAGAGAGGCGGATACATACTGACCGTAGTAGTGATTACATAAAAAGAGGCAAGAAGAACAGGGACCGGGAAACCATCATTCCTTTACCGATCCGTCCCTATAATTCAAGGGAAAAAACCCATCCGGCGCGGAGCGGGGTTTGTCCATGCGCGGCCACCCGGCCGACAAGACCTTGCCAGAAGAGATGGAATCATTTATAAAGGCGTGTGGCGAAGTCGCAGACCAAGCGGCGCCCAGCCGTTACAATTACCAGAACAAATCCGGCCAGTTACAAGACAATCGGGGAAAACACATGCTGATCAAAGACTGGATGGCCAAAGACGTCCTCACCGTTAACGAAGACGCATCGCTCATGCGTGTGACGCGCATCATGCAGGAAAACAATATCCGCCGCCTGCCCGTTGTCGCCGACGGGATGCTGGTCGGCATCATCACCGACCGCGACGTCAAGGACGCGTCCCCCTCAAAGGCCGCCTCCATGAACATCCACGAACTGCATCGGATGATGTCCGAGATGAAAGTCACCGAGGTCATGACCCCCACCCCGATGACCCTTTCCGGTAACGACTCCCTGGAGAAGGCGGCCCTGATCATGCTCGAATGCAAGATCTCGGGCCTGCCGGTGGCCGACCAGGATGGCCGCCTGACCGGGGTGATAAGCGAAACCGACGTCCTCCGCGCCTTCATCCACAGCACCGGCATTAAGGATGGCGCGGTGCAGTTCGTACTCAACCTCAACGACGCCCCCGGCTCGGTGACGAAGCTGATCGAAACCCTGCGCCAGCACAAGACCCAGGTGATCAGCATCCTCACCTCGTACGAAGACGCGCCGGCCGGCAAGAAAAAGGTGGCGGTGCGGGTGCTGCCGGAAAACCAGGCCACCGCCGACACCCTTCCACAGATCCTCGCCGACAACTTCGAGGTGGTCTACCACGCCAAGGACGAACTGAAGAACCTGCCCCGAAAAGGCAGCCGTTAAAGCACCGGATCACTCCGGCGGCAACTCGCCCTCGTTGCCCAACTCTTTCGAAGGCTGCGCGGCCCTGCCGATAATCGGCGAATTTTCCTGACGCCAGGGCAACTGCTCCTGCCGGAACGGCTCCCAGGAGACGCCCCCCCCACCGGATTCCCCGGCAATCGATTGCCCCACCGGCACAAAAACAATGCCGCCCGGGTTCGCAAAGGCGCTCTTTTTCAGGTGCGAACCCGCCATCCGCATGAAATCGATCCAGATCGGCGCTGCCGCCCGGCCGCCGGTTTCCCCGTCGCCCAACGGTTTATTCTGATCAAACCCCACCCAGACCCCAACCGCCATATCCGGGGTAAAGCCGACAAACCAGGCGTCCAGATTCCGATCGGTGGTGCCGGTCTTGCCGGCCGCGGCCACGCTGAGCCCCTGCGCCGCCCGGCCGGTTCCCTCGGTGATGACGCTCTGCATCAGATGGGTCACCTGATATGCGATCCGCGCATCAAGGACCTGTTTTGGCGTTGGCTCATACTTTTCGAGCACCCGGCCGCTGCTGTCGGAAACCTTGAGCACCACCGCCGGCGTCACCAGCCGCCCGCCGTTGCCCAGGGTCGCATAGGCCCCGGTAATCTCCTCAAGCGACACCCCGGAGGAGCCCAACGCCAGTGAAAGGTTGGGGGACAGGGGGGAACTGATGCCAAGGTTTCTGGCAAGCTCGACGACCCGGGCGATCCCGACATGCTGCAAGAGCTTGATGGTGACGATATTGCGTGAATAGACGAGCCCGTCGCGCAAGCTGGTGGGACCAAGAAACTTGCCGTCGAAGTTGCGGGGCGCCCACGGGTTCCCCCGCCCACTGCCGATGAGCCGCATGGGGGTGTCGTCGACGAGCGTGCCGGGCGTCAGCCCCACCTCAAGGGCGGCCGCAAAAACGATCGGCTTGAAGGCGGAGCCAGGCTGTCGGCGCGCCTGCACGGCGCGGTTAAACTGGCTGGCGGCAAACTCCTCGCCGCCGACCATCGCCAGCACCTTGCCGGAGGGGATCTCCACCGCCATCATGGCGGCCTGGGCACGAGATTTTTTGGATTTAACCCCTTGCCGGGTCGCCCAGTTGTCGAGACCCGCGCCAACCGCCTTCACCGCCGACCTCTGCAGTTTTCGGTCAAGGGAGGTCTGAACGGTGTAACCGCCGACGGTCAACGCATCCCGACCGTATTTCTTCATATAGTTACGGACGTACTGGACATAATACTGCTCTTCGGGCTGCGGACGATCGGGCGGCGCCCAGAAGAGCGGATGGCGGTAGGCCTTGCGGGCCACGGCCGCGGTCACAAACCCCTCCTCGGCCATCCGGTTCAACACGTATGCCTGCCGCCGTTTGGCCCGCTGGTAATGCTTGAGGGGTGAATACCGGCTGGGCGCCTGGGGAAGTCCGGCCAGGATCGCAATCTCGGACAGATTCAGCTCACCGACCCGTTTGCCGAAATAGGTCTCCGCCGCCGCCGCCACGCCATAAGCACCCTCCCCGAGATATATCTGGTTCAGATAGAGATGGAGTATCTCCTGCTTGGTGAGCACCTGATCGATGCGATACGCGAGGATCGCCTCTTTCAACTTGCGGGTATAGGTCTTTTCCGGGGTGAGCAGCAAGGAACGCGCCACCTGCTGGGTGATGGTGCTGCCGCCCTGTCCGCGTTCGCCGCGGCGGAGGTTGTTGACCAGCGCCCGGACAATGGACCAGGCGTCGACACCGCCATGCTGGTAAAAGCGGGCATCCTCGGCGGCGACGAAGGCCTGCGGCAGCAGCGACGGCATGGCGCCGAAGGAGACGAGGGTTCGATTCTGCAGGCATACCCTGGCAAAAACATCACCATCGACATCGAGAAGACGTGAGGCGACCGGAGGCTGATACTCCTTGAGACTGTCGATGGAGGGGATATCGAGTGTGACGAAGATATACAGCAGGCCGCCGATGCCCAGGGTAAACAGAAAAGAGAGCGACAGGAGATAGACAACCGCATGGACATGCGTCCACGACCAGACCCATCTCGGTCCGTCACCTTGTGGCCGGAGCGCGCCCGGGCGTTTTGTCTTTTTAAATGGTAACGGCACGACTATTTATCAGGAATATAAAAGCTCATAAGTGGCAAAAACATACCCGGCATCGACCGGACACAACAATCTTTCATTATACTCCACACCAAGGCAACGCGTCACTCATTTTTTGGCGTTACCCGCGACGATATAACGCCCACGTTTTTATGCGCCACGGAACCCCCGGCATTATTTCTCCGCAAACACTTACACCTACGCCTTGACAGATAAATTACACATCACAGCCTACAGGCCGCTATATCTTGGGCGACTAGGAGAAACGCCTTTCCACATGGATGTCGAGGGAATAAATAAATAAAATTTTACCTTGACAGATAGCATTGCCAAATTAATATACCAAAACTTTACAATCTCAATGTGCGGTTTTCCTGCAAAGAGATTGACGAGCGGGCCCATTGTACCATCATCAAAAACAAAGACCCCATCCCGGCTGGTCTTTTAGAAAAAGATGGAGATGACGACATGAAAATCGAGGATTTGAACAAGCTGGAGAATGAAGGGACGGATTCGCTTCCGTCCGAGGAACGCCGAAATTTTTTACGTTTCGGTCTCTCGATCACCGGTGTCTTTCTTGGGGGGTCGCTGCTCTCCCTGACATCAACACGCAATGCACAAGGCGTTACGCTCAACCAGTTCGACGACGCCCCCAAGTATCCATACAAGCCGCATTACTCCATGATCATCCTGCAAAACCGCTGCATTGACTGCGAACGCTGCATGGAGGCCTGCACCAAGACCAACAATGTTCCCTCCTACGGTTTCCGGACCAAAATCCTTGAACAGATGCAAACCATCAACCCCACGCGCAAGGAGCAGGTTTTCATGCCGGTGCTCTGCAACCACTGCAACCGCCCCTCCTGCGTTCGGGTCTGCCCCACCTCCGCCACCTACAAGAACAAGACCAACGGCATCGTCATGATGGACTATAAAAAATGCATCGGTTGCAAAACCTGCATGGCGGCCTGCCCATACAATGCCCGTTACTTCAAGGAAGAAAACCGCGCCATCGATAAATGCAATTTCTGCTTCGACACCCGCCTCTCCCGTGGAGAAAAACTGACCGCTTGCGCCAACGCCTGCCCGGCCGGTGTACGTAATTTCGGCGACATCAGCGATCCGGACAGCAACGTTTACCGCCTGCTGCACCGGCCAGACAATGTCGCCTGGGTTCTCCGGCCCGAAACCGGTTCCTTGCCCAATGTTTTCTACACCGTCGGCTAAACCGGCAACGACTGCATACACGAAAACGGCGTCAAACGTCCATAATCACCTGAGAGGATTCCAATGAACAAGAGACATATATCTTTCGGAAAATTGCTCGCCCCGATGGTTATCGCGGGCGCTCTTCTGCTTGCCCTGAATCGTCCCGGCCTGGCCGAGGAGAAATATGATGAAGAGACATACGGACCGCAATCGCCAATCATCTGGACCAAGCCGGTAACCGCCGTGATCTTCAAGCACAAACGTCATACCATGGAAGCCGGGCTTGAGTGCGACAGCTGTCACGACGGCATTTTTCAAATGGAAGCAGGTTCCGCGCAAGAAAACGATGACTTCACCATGGCTTCCCTCTATGCCGGCAAATACTGCGGCGCTTGCCATGACGGCGAAACCGCTTTTTCCTCCAAAAGCCGCTGCACATCCTGCCATTTGGGCGTTCAGCAGTACAAGAACTTAACCGGCGGCGCACAACAACACAGCGGCCACTAAGAGCATCACCGGCAAGCCTTTGACAACACGCAACCACGCGCAGAGGGGTATCACCAGCAAACGTGCCCCGCGTTAAAATTCTTTGGTTCACACCGCATCAGGAGGATTGAAAGATGATTAATATTTTCGCTATCGCCGATTCGCAGGAGGAGTCGGTCGCAACTCCGGCGCTTAACAGGATCACCCTCTTTTTCGCCCTGCTGGCCCTGGTCGGCATCGGCGCCGGCCTCTACGCGCAGATGGTCGGCCACCACCATGCCTATGCCAACACCCGGGAACTGCCCTGGGGCATCCTGATCTCCACCTACGCCTTTTTCGCCATCACCTCCACCGGCCTCTGCCTGTTGGCCGCGATCAGCCATATTTTCGGCGGCAACCAGATGGCGCCCCTTGCCAACCGGATGGTCTTCCTCTCCATCGCCACCATCATGGGCGCCTTCGGCATCATCGGCATGGAGATCGAAAACCCGCACCGGATGCTGATCTACAACATGCTTTCCCCCAACCTCACCTCCAACATCTGGTGGATGGGCACCCTGTACAGCATGGCGGTGGGCTTCATGTTCCTGGAGTTCTACCTGATCCTCAACAAACAGTATAAACAGGCGGTCACCCTTGGCGTCATGGGCGCCATTGCCGAGGTTCTCGCCAACACCAACCTGGGCGCGGTTTTCGCCACTCAGGCCGGTCGCCCCTTCTGGTACGGCGCCCAGCTGCCGATCTTCTTTCTCGCCTGCGCCTTCCTTTCAGGCGCCGCGGCCGCCATTATCTTTACCCATTTTGCTTTTAAAATCAGAGACATCGAATTGGACGAGACCACTTTCACCGGCATGCAGACCGCCGGCAAGGTACTGGCCCTGATGCTCTTTCTCGTCTCCGTGGCCACCATCTGGCGCTTCATCGCTTACTACGCCGGCGGCGAAGAGGCTGCCCGGGTCGCGGCGGATGCCTTGGTCAGCGGTCCTCTCGCCATCAACTTCTGGGTATTTGAGATCACCTTCGGCCTTGCCGTGCCCCTGGCGCTTCTCATGATGTCCGGCCTGAAGAGCCGCCAGATGATGTACTACGCCGCGCTGCTGACCCTGATCGGACAGTTCGTTTCCCGCTACGACCTGGTGGTTGCAGGGCAGATCGTTCCTGAATTCGCCGGCTGGAGCGGAATGCCGTTCAACCTGCGCTACATGCCTTCCATCACCGAGATACTGGTCACCTGCACCGGCTTCGGCATCGCCGGCGCCCTTTTCCTGATCGGTGAACGCTTTTTCGGACGCACCTTCGGTGAGGGCAGCAGCCACCATTAGAATGAATCGGGCGGGGCAACTTCCCGTTACCCCGCCCGACCCTTACGAGAGACTCCCCGCAATCAGGATGAGCATCATCCTTGAGCGCGGGGGGAGTTTCTCTTTGCAGACAGGAGTTGCCTCCGATGATAGCCGACAACAAAGCAATCTTCACCATCGGCACAGCCGCGAAAATGCTGGAAGTACATCCCCGCACCCTGAGGATTTACGAGCGTGAGAAGCTGATCCGCCCCCAGCGCAAGGGCCAGTGGCGCTACTACACCATGGATGACATCAAGTGGATTCAATGCCTGCGGGACATGATCCACGAACACGGGATCAGCATCGCAGCCATCAAGAAACTGCTTCGCTATACACCCTGCTGGAACATAGCCGACTGCCCGCCGGAAAAACAAAAACAATGCACGGCCTTCCTGACCAACGGCCTGACGCAGGACAAAGCCGCCGACAAGTAAGCGCCGCCACACTCTCCGCCCGCGACTGTGGCGTGTTTCTAGCCTGACTGGGGTTCTCACGAACCAGAGTAGAATCCCCGAAGGCAAACACGCCACACCCGGCAGCCCAGCCGACTCCCATCCCTCGACCGTCAACTTACCATCGCCACCCAGTCGCCTCCAGGCCAGATCGTCAAGGCATTGACACGCACGCGCCAGCCTCGACACTCACCACCAACAACGTAACACACCGTTATCGCAGGATTTCCCAGATCAACCCGCCCATGGCATGCTGTTTGCTGTATCTCTAGGCAACCAACAAAGTTCAATTATGGACCCAGCCATGACAAAATTCCGCCACGCCTGTCGACAACCCGATCTCACCGCGCATGAACTGCACCAACTGATTCACGCCGACGAGACCCTGCACCGTGACGTCATGGTTATCTCCCAAAGCATCACCCCGGCCGCGACCACGCTGACCCGGGCCATTATCGTCCTGGGTCCGAACACCATCAAGAATATGGCCCTGAAAACCCTTCCCAACGACTAGGCGGTGCGTTGCCCGCCCAAGCAATACCCATCCAATCAGCCCCGCCTCCCCTCGCAACGCCGTCAACGCCGCCAACGCCGCCCGCATAACTCCCGCATAAACCACATTCACCGCTTGTACTCTGCGTTCTCCCTCGCTATAGTAACAATTTATAGTACAATTGCTTTTTTCGGGTTCATCACACGCCACGACGTGCTCCACCTACACAGAGCAACATCCACGAGGAATAAACGTGCCGGACAAACGCCGCAAACTCCCCATGCAACAACAGAAATGCGTCCAGGAGCAGTGCCCCCGCGACCGCTATCGCTGGCAACTGCCCGACATCGTCAGCAACATGATCAAGACCTGCTACGACCCGATCTGCTTTGAGCATGTCGACGCAAGCCCGATGCCGTCGCGGGATGCGGCCATCGCCATCCTTGACACCTGCAAGGATATCCTCTTCCCCGGCTACTTCCGCAACCAGGGGGTGGACAGCAACAACCTGGAATATCGCCTCGGTCTCGACATCTCCGGGCTCTTCGAATCCCTGTCAAGCGAGGTCAGCAGCAGCCTGCGTCACGAATGCCGCCGTCTTGGTCACACCTGTTATCAGTGTGACAAACAGGGAGAGGAAACGGCCCTGCAGTTCCTGGAAAGCTTGCCGGAACTGCGCGCCACCCTCGCCACCGACGTCCGCGCCGCCTTCGAGGGCGATCCGGCCGCAAGCAGTTACGACGAGATCATCTTCAGCTACCCCGGCATCCTCGCCATCCTCATCTACCGGGTCGCCCATCGCCTTTACGAGTTGGAGGTTCCCATCCTGCCCCGAATCATGACCGAGTACGCCCACAGCGTCACCGGNNCATCCACCCCGGCGCCACCATCGGGGAATCCTTTTTCATCGATCACGGCACCGGCGTGGTTATCGGCCAGACCGCCGTCATCGGCAACCGCGTCAAAATCTATCAGGGGGTCACCCTGGGCGCGCTTTCCTTCAAACGCGAAGAATCAGGCGACCTCGACCGCAGCAGCAAACGCCACCCGACCCTGGAGGACGACGTCACCGTTTATGCCGGCTCCACCATCCTCGGCGGCAAGACCGTCATCGGCGCACGGGCGGTGGTGGGCGGCAATGTCTGGCTCACCGAATCGGTGCCCCCCGACACCAAGGTCTTGCTCAACCCGCCGGAACTGGTTTTCAAGACCACACAGGGGTAGCATCCGCCCCCTCCCAAGAAAACTGTCACAAAAAAACAACTAAGAACTGGATATTCTGATCAAGTTGGTTTATGTTTCTGCGGTTAACAAATCCGGGACGCCATTCCCGAACGAAAAAACCGCCCTGCCACGGCCAATCAGCCGGGCAGTCGTGACAAGTTATATCCATTAATTTAACTGCAAGGAGTAAGGTTTATGTCTCGAAAGATGGTCACCATTGACGGCAACCAGGCTTGTACCCACGTTGCCTACGCCACCAGCGAAGTCATCACCATTTACCCGATTACGCCCTCTACCCCGATGGCGGCCGAATCCGACGTCAAATCCGCCGGCGGCCAGAAGAACATCTGGGGTTCGGTACCGGTCGTGACCCAGATGCAGTCCGAGGGCGGCGTTGCCGGCTCCCTGCACGGCTCGCTTGCCACCGGCGCCCTCTGCACCACCTTCACCGCCTCCCAGGGGTTGATGCTGATGCTGCCCAACATGTACAAAATCGCCGGCGAGTTGACCCCCACGGTGTTCCACATCACCGCCCGCTCGCTTGCCTTCCAGGGCCTCTCCATCTTCGGTGACCACAGCGACGTCATGGCCGCCCGCCAGACCGGCTGGGGCATGATCTGCTCCAACAACGTCCAGGAATGCCAGGATCTGGCGCTGATCTCCACCCAGTCATCTCTCAAAAGCCGCATCCCGTTCATGCATTTCTTCGACGGCTTCCGGACCTCTCACGAGATCCAGAAGATCGAGCAGCTCACCCATGACGACATGGCCGCCATCATCGACGAGGATCTGATCGCCGCGCACCGTCAGCGGGCGCTTACCCCGGACCGCCCCACCATGCGCGGCACCGCCCAGAACCCTGACGTCTACTTCATCGGCCGCGAAACCGTCAACAAGTACTATCAGGCAATCCCCGGCATCGTTCAGGAAACCATGAACAAGTTCGCGGCCCTTACCGGTCGCCAGTACAACCTTTTCGACTACCACGGCGCTCCCGATGCCGAAGAGATCCTGGTGATGATGGGTTCCGGCGTTGAAACCGCCATGGCCACCATCGACTACCTTGTCGCCAAGGGCCGCAAGGTCGGTATCGTTCTCGTCCGCTTGTTCCGCCCCTTCGATCTCAAGGCGATGGTCAACGCCATGCCCGCCTCGGTCAAGAAGATCACCGTTCTCGACCGCACCAAGGAAGCGGGTTCCGCAGGCGAGCCGCTCTACCTCGACGTACGCGCCGCCGTGGGCGAGGCGGTTGAAACCAACCGCGCCGCCAACATGCCGCTGATCCTTTCCGGCCGCTACGGCCTCGGCTCCGCCGAGTTCACCCCGGCGATGATCAAGGCCGTCTTCGACAACATGGCAGCCCTCGCCCCCAAAAACCACTTCTGCGTTGGACCCAACGACGACGTCACCTTCTCCAGCCTCGATTACGACAAGAACTTCAACATCGAGGGCAAGGACGTGTACCGCGCCATGTTCTACGGCTTGGGCTCGGACGGCACCGTCGGCGCCAACAAGAACACCATCAAGATCATCGGCACCGAGACCGACAACTCCGCGCAGGGCTACTTCGTTTACGACTCCAAGAAGTCCGGCTCCATCACCACCAGCCATCTGCGCTTCGGCAAGAACCCCATCGTTGCCCCCTACCTGATCAGCAAGGCCAACTTCATCGCCTGCCACAACTTCACCTTCCTCGACAAGTACGACATGCTGTCGAACCTGGAAGAAGGCGGCACCTTCCTGCTCACCACCGGCTTCAACAAGAAGGATATCTGGAAACACCTGCCGAGCAAGGTGCAGCAGCAGATGATCGACAAGAAGGCCAAGTTTTACATCATCGACGCCATCGCCCTTGGTCAGGCCCTGGGCCTCGGCGCCAGGATCAACATGATCATGCAGACCGC
>DHYT01000173.1 GCA_002415465.1 Desulfobulbaceae bacterium UBA5123 | reverse complement strand
GGCGGTCTTGCGGCCGACGCCGGGGAGCCTGGTGAGCGGCTCCACCGCGTCGGGGATAACGCCGCCGAACAATTTCGCCAACGCCGCCGGCAAAAGGGCGAGATGCTTGGCCTTGGTGCGAAAGAAGCCCACCGGGTGGATCAGTTTTTCAAGCTCCGGCGCCGAGAGTCGGGCCAGGGCGGCGATATCCGGGGCCTGAGCGAAGAGGCGGGCGGCGGCCTTGGCGGTGACCTCGTCCTTGGTGCGGGCCGAGAGGATGGTGGCGACCAGCACCTTGTACGGGTCGCGGGTCTGGACCGCGATCAGGTCGACCACCGGGGTCTGGTAGTCGGCGACTTCGCGCTCCAGGCGCGGCAGGATGGCTTCGATATCGAAGGGCATGGCGACGTTCTCGTTGGGGGTTCAGCGGAAGAATTGCAGGATGTAGCGGCCGGCGACCAGGAGGATGATGCCCCCCAGGCCCGCCTTGATCAGCCGTTCCGGCAGGTGTTTCTGGCACCTGGCCCCGAGGTACATCCCGGCCAGGCCGCCGACGCCGAAAAGGGTCCCCAGCAGCCAGTCGGGCGGGGCGGTTTGACCGTTGATGGGGATCAGGGTGTAGAAGAGCACCCCGGCCACCGAGGTGGCGAAGTTGGCGAAGAGTACCGCGCCGGCCACGGTATGGATGGGGATGGCGAGCAGGCTGACGCAGATCGGGGCGAGAATCACGCCGCCGCTCACCCCGTAGATGCCGCCGATGACGCCGATCCCGAAGGAGAGGCCGACCAGCAGCGGCACGCTGAAGGAGACCTCCTCGCCCTGAAAGGAATAGGAGACCCGCTTGAGGGAGGCGCGCATGTCGGTGACCGTGAAGGCGGCGGGCGTTTTCTTCCGCCCGTCGGTCTTGTTGATGCCCTTGAGGAGTCGCAGGCCGATGCCCAGCAGCACCAGGCCGACAAAAAACTTGAAGGCCTTGGGATCGGGCAGGTACCGGATGCGGAGATAGTAGCCCAGCAGGATGCCGGGCAGCGCGCCGCCGATAAAGCAGTTGGCCAGGGGCCAGACCATCCGCTGTTCGCGGATGAAGCGCGCCACGCCGCCGGGGGTGCCGATGACGTTGTAGAGGAAGTTGGTGGAGCTCACCGCCGGCGAGACGAAGCCCAGGTAGCTCATCTGGAAGGGGAGGAGCAGGAAGGCCCCGGAAACCCCGGCCATGGAGGTGAAAAAGGAGAGGCTGAAGGCGAGCAGCGGCGGCAGGAAAAACCAGGTTTGCGCCCCGGACACCGGGAAGGTGATCAAAAAGAGATCCATGGCTGCCTTGGGTTGTGGTTGGTCATGGCGCCTTCCTGTCGAGGCAATGCAGGCAAAAAAAAGATCGGTCTACAAAACAATTTGATTTTCTTAGCATTATGATAGTACAGTTTATCGCTGAAAAGTGAAACAGGTTCAGACATCTATTTTTTCGGGAAACAGCGTGCATAAACTTTATTCCTTTCTCGTGCTCTTTTCTTTCTGGATGCTGCTGTCCGGGAAATTTGATGCTTTTCATCTGACCCTCGGCGTCTTTTCAAGCCTGCTGGTCGCGTTTCTTTCCGCGGATCTCCTCTTTCATGACCGCGGCAAGAGCGACTCCCGGCGCTGGCGGGAACTCCGCCGCTTCATCGCCTATCTGCCCTGGCTGGGCAAGGAGATCGTCCTTTCCACCGTGCATGTCACCTATCTTGCCCTCCATCCCCGGATGCGGGAGTTGATCGAGCCCCAGGTCATGCGGTTCAAGACCAGGATCACCAGCGAGATCGGCCAGGTGGTGTTCGCCAACTCCATCACCCTGACCCCCGGCACCATCACCATCCAGGAAGAGGGGGGCGAATTTATCGTCCACGCCTTGAACCGGAAGTTTGCCGACGGGCTGCCCGGCGAGATGGAAGAGCGGCTGCTGCGGGTTTTCGGAGACGAGGAGCAGGCCAATGGATAACTTCTTTATTGTCGGCGGGGTCGTCCTCCTCGTGCTGATGCTGCTCACCCTCTATCGGGCCATCATCGGCCCCACCGCCATCGACCGGCTGATGGCGGTGAACGTCATCGGCACCAAGACCACCGTTCTCTTGATCATCATCGGCATGCTTTTCAACTGGGTGGATATGTTCGTCGATATCGCGCTTGCCTATGCGCTGTTGAACTTCATCGTCACCATCGCCACCTCCCGTTATTTCCAGCATCACAAGAATCTCAGTCCCATCGGCTTCGGCATCCGGCACCGCAAGGAGGGGGCCAGGAAATGATCGACATCATCGTCATGGTCCTGTTCGGCATCGGTCTCTTTTCATTTTTTTCCACCACCGTCGGCATCCTCCGTTTCCCGGATTTTTATTCCCGGATGCATGCCGCCGGCAAGGGGGACGTCTTCTCCTCGGTGGCGATGCTGCTCGGGCTGGTAGTCTATCACTTTCATCATCCCTCCCTGGACGGGGTGCTGGTTGCGGTCAAGATCCTGATGATCTCCCTGTTCATCTTTCTCGCCAGCCCCACCGCCACCCATGCGATCATCTCCGCCGGCTTTAATTCCGGGGTTGTTCCCTGGTCCCGGCAGAAGCAGGAGGAGGGCCAACAATGATCTGGCAATTTGATCTGCTTATCCTCGCCCTGGGGGTGCTCTGCGCCCTGGCCTCGATCTCGCTCAAGGATCTGCTGAGCGCGGCCATTGTCTTCGGCGCCTACAGCTTTCTGATGTGCCTGCTCTGGACCGAGATGGGGGCGGTGGATGTCGCCTTCACCGAGGCGGCGGTGGGCGCCGGGGTCAGCACCGTCTTCTTCCTGGCCGCGGTCTATCACACCACGCGCACCGTCAAGCCCCGGCGGCGCGGCCGGATGCTGCACAAGCTGGTCGGCCTGGCGACGGCGGCGGGCATCGGCCTGCTGCTCCTCAGCGCCACCGTCGATTTCCCCACCTGGGCCGATCCGAATTCACCGGCCAGCGTCTATCTGTCGCCGTATTACATCACCGAAACCATCCCGATGACCGCGGTGCCCAACATCGTCACCTCGGTGCTGGCCGATTTCCGGGGCTTTGACACCATGTTCGAAACCTCGGTGATCTTTGTCGCGGGCCTGGCGGTGCTTGCCATCCTCGGCAGCTACGGCCGCCGGCAGCGGGATTACGAGCCGAGCCCCACCGGCAAGGATGTCGCCCATCAGAGCCCCATCGTGCAGGCCGCCTGCCGCGTCTTTGTCCCCTTCATGCAGCTCTTTGCCCTCTATGTCGTCGCGCACGGCCATCACAGCCCCGGCGGCGGCTTCCAGGGCGGGGTGATCCTGGGGGCAAGCTTCATCCTGGTGGCGATCAGCTACGATCTGCGGGTCATGCAGCGCCGCCTGCGCGAGCGGCTGGCCATGCTCTTTGCCGGCCTCGGGGTGCTGATCTACTCCGGCATCGGCGCCATTTGCCTGCTGCTGGGGGGGAACTTCCTCGATTATTCGGTACTGCACACCATCCTGCCCGCCACCTCGCCGATCATGGCCCGGTCCCACGGCATGCTGGGGGTCGAGGTCGGGGTTGCCTTCACGGTCATGGCGATCATGGTGATCATCTACGTCAACGTCGCCTCTCACGGCAAGAGTGACAGGGGGTTGTAACGGTATGGAAATGCTGCTGGCCAAGTACAACTACTGGATCTACGTGACGCTGATGATGATCGGCCTCTACGCGATGATCGCCAAGTGCAACCTGATGAAGAAGATCATCGGCATGTCGATCTTCCAGACCGCGATCATCGTTTTCTATGTTTCCATGGGCGCCAAGAAGGGCGCCACCATCCCCATCATCGCGCACGGCCACGGCGCGGCCCACGAGGCGGTGCGGGTGGCTGACTACGTCAACCCGCTTCCCCACGTTCTGATGCTGACCGCCATCGTCGTCGGTGTCGGCACCCTGGGGGTGGCCCTGGCCATTGCCATGAGTATCCACGAAAAATACGGCACCCTTGAGGAAGACGAGATATTGGAGCGGCAAGAATGATCAGTCCAGAACAGTACCCGGTTCTTATCGTCGTTACGCCGCTGCTCTCCGCCTTTCTGATCAACATCCTCGGAAACATGGACAAGCGGTTCTGCTACCCGGCCACCCTGCTGGCGCTGACCGGTTCGCTGGCGGCGGCCGTCGCCACCCTCTGCCGGGTGGCGAACGAGGGGGTCATCCACTATCGGGTCGGCGGCTGGTCGCCGCCCTTCGGCATCGAGTACGTGGTGGACCACCTGAACGCGCTGGTGCTGGTGGTGGTGGTCGGGGTCGCCCTGGTCGCCGCCGTCGCCTCCAAGCGGAGCGTCGAGGAGGAGTTCCCCCACAAGGTCACCCAGTTCTACACCCTCTTCGTGCTGCTCACCACCGGCCTACTCGGCATGACCATCACCGGCGACGCCTTCAACCTCTACGTCTTGATGGAGATCTCGGCGCTGACCAACTACGCCCTCATCGCCATGGGCGGCAACCGCGCCCTGATGGCGAGCTTCAACTATGTGGTGGTCGGCACCATCGGCGCCTGTTTCTATCTGCTCGGCGTCGGCCACCTCTATATCATGACCGGTTCGCTGAACATGGCGGATATCATGACCATCCTGCCCAGCCTCTATGGCGCCAACGCCATCCTGGTAGCGGCGATCCTGATGCTGCTGGGGGCGTGGATCAAGATGGCCTTCTTCCCCCTGCACGGCTGGCTGCCCAACGCCTACACCTA
>DHYT01000171.1 GCA_002415465.1 Desulfobulbaceae bacterium UBA5123 | reverse complement strand
CCCCCACCCGCAATGCCTGCAGGGTAAGCGGTTTCATCTTGGAAGGGGGGTGCTTGGAATATGTGCCGATCACCCAGTCGAGGTATCGCAACTGCCGCACCACCCCCAACACCAGCGACCAGGCCAGTTGCCGGTCGCGCGGGTCCGCACCGCCGAAACCCGCAAGCCCCTGCTCGCACAGATGCTCCACGGGAAGCCGTTTCCGCTGCCAATCACAGAGAATCTCGATGGCCGCACCCCTGGGATTGTTCTTCATGGTCGCAATCCGATCACCGACGCGTTGCGCCCGGTGACATTATCCCGCCGATAGGAAAAAAACCGGGGGTCGCAGACCGTACAGACGCCGGCAACGCATATCCGCGCGGGCCTGATGCCTGCTGCCGCCAACTGCCAACGACTGATCGCCCAGAAATCAAAGTGATTCGACTGCACCTGAAACGCTCGAAATGCTTCCGGCAATTCAGCCCGGTGATTGACAAACTCTCCACAACAGGGACCGAGCGATGGACTCACCGCCGCGTACATCGCGCCGGGGTCAGAGCCATAGGCCTCCCCCATCGCCGCCACGGTTCTCTGGATGATGTTGGCGACACTGCCACGCCAGCCGCTGTGCGCGATCCCCACCGCCGGACGCAACGGGTCGTAGATGAGCACCGCCTGGCAATCGGCCTGCTGGATCATCAGGCCGATCCCCGGCACATCGGTGACCAACGCATCAACGCCATCGATATCGACGCCGGAATCGCCGGTGATCACCGCCACCCGGTCGCCATGCACCTGCCGCGCACCAACCAAGGCCGAAAGCCCCAGGGCCTGTTTGATCCGCCGCCGGTTCTCGGCAACCAGTTCCGCATCATCGCCCACCGCCAGCCCGACGTTAAGCGAATCCCAGGGGGCGGGGCTGCTGCCGCCCTGGCGATGAAAAACGCCGTGAGAGAGCCGCTCCGCGCGGGAGAGTGCGTCGAAATAAAACGGTTGCGGGCCGTCGTTGTCCATAGAAGAAAGAATAAACATGATGGGCCATTAAACCAAAAAAAGAGGGAAAGACCAATCGGTCTTTCCCTCCATTTCATTCAGGCAATAAATAAATCTACAAAATCCTAGAACATTGCCTCAAAGGTCAGGTACACCTGATCCATGCTGTCCACCGGGGTGTAGAACTGGGCGTTAAGCGGATCGTTGGCCAGATCGTCGATGTCGAGCGGCTCGCCGAGCCAGAAGCCGCTGCCGGTGTACTTGTAGTCATAGTGCTGATAACCGAGCCGCATGAAGGCCTTGCCGTATTTGGAAACCGCCTCGCCGGCCGGGATGTCGTAGATCATGTACGCCTCGACCACGCTGCCGCGGGTGGCAAGCTTGGAGGCATAGAGATCGTCATGCCCGGGGGTGAAGGAGATCCAGTTTCTGGAGCCCCAGTTGTACTCGAGGCCAAGCTTGACCGGCGCATCAGGCATGTCGTAGCGGATACCGGCATAGAGGGAGTAACCGTCCTTCGAAGCCATGTAGTCGTCATCCCACCAGGAGGAGAGGAGGCCGGTGCCGAGCTCGTCGACGCCGCGCGGGTTGGTCTGGCTCCAGCCGCCGACCATGAAGTAGTTGAGATCCTGATACTTGTCCATGAAAACTGCGGCGGTGTGGTAGATGTCACCGAGGTTTTTGCGATCGAGGATCATATTCTGGTCCGGATCCATCGGGTCATACTTGGTATTATCAATGGTCCATACCGCATACTCGAGCGGGTTGGCAAAAGTGACGCCGTCCGGCACGTTGAACATGTTCATGGCGACAAAGGACTGAACGTTGAAGAAGCGGTTGCCCTTCTTGTACACATCCCAGCTCACGCCGGCAAAATCGACGTCGTTGATGCCGCTGTTGTCTGCGGTGGGGCCGGACTCGAAGCCACGTCCGTAACAGACGCGAACACGGCCGGGGAAATCCTCGATGCCGAACAGGCTGCGATAGGCATAGCCCATGGAGATGCCGTCAAAGGGGTAATCCATGTACTCAACCGGGGTGGCCATCCGCTCATCCATACCCATGCGCAGCTGCGCCGGCGGGCCGTCGGAGGTGGGGCGGCGGCCGATGGAGAACCAGACCGGCTGGCCGCCGATGTTGTTCCAGTTGACAAAGGCGCGATCAACACGGAGGATGTTATCGGAGGGCTGGCGGGTGGTGGCACCGTCCATGCCGGACATGGAGCTCAGCATGAAGGGTCCGCCGCCGTTGCCGCCGTTGTACTGCTGATCCACCGGGTTATTCTGCATACCCCACGCCTTGTACATGGCGAGGCGGGTCTTCACCTCAACATTCTCGGTGGCCTTGGCGTTCAGATTCAAACGCATGCGGGTGGTCCAGATGGTGTCGTTGTCATGATCAGCAGCGGCGGTAGGTGTCTAACCGCCGGTGAGATTGGCAAAAATCGATTTTCGATCAGCGGCTGGAAGATTTTTCATCAACGCCACCAGCGATTGTGTATCAGCAAAGCTGGCTGCCAAGTCACCAACGGTAACGGTATTACCACTATCAACAATCATCTGCGTCAACATTGCCTGGACAGCTTGATTATAAAAAATTGCAGCAATATCAGTTGCTTGAGTTGTTGTTGCCGTAGAACCATCAGCGTTGGTATCAGTAGTCGCGGCAGTAACAAATAAAGCTGGCGTCGCGGGCAACCCGGCCATCAAAACAGACAATAAGGTTGCAGGAGTCGCTGCAAAATCACCCAACATGATAGGGAATCCGACCTGACCTGCATCCAAAACATCCGCTACGCCTGAGGCCACATTCAACGCAGAAAAATAACTCGGTGAATCGGCCTTCACCCCATCCAGCCGGGAACGCACATCACCGGAGATCTTGATCCGGGAAGCGAGGTCCCATTCCTCGGACTTTTCATCCATGGTGGTGACCTGCGCCTTAAGCTCTTCAAGCTGGCGGGTCAGCTCGGCGATCTTGGCCTCAAGGTCGCCGGAACCTGCCGCCAGCGCGGCTCCCGGCAGGGCCAGAAGGCCTGCCAGGGCCAGCACTGAAATTTTTTTCACCATCTCTTTTTCCTCCTACGGATTTGGAAAGTTATATTGCAGGAACCGCCATGCGGCATCCTTTCTCCCGCCCACGGCTGTCGCCCTGAGCAAACAAAATATCAAAAATAGATACGGCCGCCGGAGGGTATGACGCCATGCCCTATCAGTCAGCTTCTGCTTCCGATTATCCTTAACACTTGAATTTACACGTACTTAATCGGTTTATTGAATTATTAAGCCTTACCCGACGGCAATATATTTGTCAATATTTGAAAGGGGGCAAACCGTAAAAAAAAACCACGCAAGCTTAAGCATTTGCCTAAGCTTGCGTGGCGATGTAGAAAGTCCCAGGTTCGGTGATCTTATCCGTGATCGGCGTCGACGATGGCGTTCAAGGTCGCGCTGGGCCGCATGGCGGCGGCGGCTTTTGCCAAAACCGGCCTGAAATAGCCGCCGATGTCGACCGGCCTCCCCTGCGAGGCGTTCAACTCGGCCACAATCTTGGCCTCGTTGTCGGCCAGCCCCTGGGCCACTTTGATAAACCGGGCCTGCAGGTCAAGATCCTTGCCCTGCCCGGCCAGGGCCTGCGCCCAGTAGAGGGCCAGATAGAAATGGCTGCCGCGGGTATCAAGCTCGCCCACCTTGCGGGAGGGCGACCGCTGATGTTCAAGGATCTGGCCGATGGCCTGATCAAGGGTCTCGGCAAAGATCCGCGCCTTCTCGTTTTTGCAACTGCTGTAGAGATGTTCAAACGACGGCACCAGGGCGCAGAACTCGCCCAGCGAATCCCAGCGCAGATGCCCCTCTTTCAGGAACTGCTCGACATGCTTGGGGGCCGAGCCGCCGGCACCGGTCTCGAACAGGCCGCCGCCCTTCATCAGGGGCACGATGGAGAGCATCTTGGCGCTGGTGCCCAACTCCAGGATCGGGAACAGATCGGTGAGGTAGTCCCGCAAGACGTTGCCGGTCACCGAGATGGTGTCTTCCCCCTTCCGAACCCTGGCCATGGCGAAGCGGATCGCCTCGTCCGGCTGCATGATCCGGATCTCGAGGCCGGCGGTGTCGTGACTGGGCAGATATTTCTCCACCTTGGCGATCAGCTGGGCGTCGTGGCCACGATTCCTGTCCAGCCAGAAGATGGCCGGCGTCCTGGTGGCGCGGGCGCGGTTCACGGCAAGCTTCACCCAATCCTGGATCGGCGCGTCCTTGGTCTGACAGCCCCGGAAGATATCGCCCGCCTCCACCGGCTGCTCGAGCAGGGTCGCGCCGGCCGCATCCACGATGCGGATCACGCCGTTGCCGGGGGCAACGAAGGTCTTGTCGTGGGAGCCGNNGAGCCGTACTCCTCGGCCTTCTGCGCCATCAGGCCGACGTTGGCGACCGATCCCATGGTGGCCGGATCAAAGGCGCCGTTCTTCTTGCAGTCGGCAACCGTTTCCTGATAGATGGTGGCGTAGCAGCGGTCGGGGATCATGGCGATACAGTCGTGCAGCTTGTCGTCCGCCCCCCACATCCGGCCGCCGTCGCGAACCACCACCGGCATGGAGGCGTCGATGATCACGTTGTTGGGGACGTGCAGGTTGGTGATCCCCTTGCTTGAATCCACCATCGCCAGTCGGCAGTTTTTCTCATACACCGCCATGATGTCCGCCTCGATCTCCGCCCGCTGGCCGGCCGGCAATCTTTCGATCTTGGCGTAGAGGTCGCCGATGCCGTTGTTGACGTTCACCCCCAGGTCCTTGAGTACCGCCCCGTGTTTGGTGAACACCTCCTCGTAAAACACCGCCACGCAATGGCCGAACATGATCGGGTCGCTTACCTTCATCATCGTCGCCTTGAGATGCAGCGACAGCAACACGTCGTCTTGCCGGGCCGCTTCGATCTGCTCGGCATAGAAGGCGCGCAGGGACCGGACATTCATCACCGAGGCATCGACGACCTCGCCCGCCTGCAGCGGGGTCTTGGCCTTGAGCACCGTGCATGTGCCATCGGTTCCGACAAACTCGATCCGCGCCTCGCACGGTTCTTTGACGGTAACGGATTTCTCGCTGCCGTAAAAATCGCCGCCCTGCATGTGCGCAACCCGCGACTTGGAGTCGGCGGGCCACGGCTTCATCAGCCGGTGCGGATTCTTCTGGCCGAACCGTTTCACCGAGGCCGCCGCCCGCCGGTCGGAGTTGCCTTCCCGCAGAACCGGGTTCACGGCGCTGCCCAGCACCTTGGCGTAACGGGCATGCACCGCCTTCTCCGCCTCGGTTTTGGGCTCATCGGGATAATCGGGAATATTGTACCCCTGCTCCTGCAACTCCTTGATCGCCCCTTTCAACTGCGGGATCGAGGCGCTGATATTCGGCAGCTTGATGATATTGGTCTCGGGAAACTGGGTCAACTCACCAAGCCTGGTCAGGTAATCCGGGATCTTCTGCTCTTCGCTGAGGTTGTCGGAGAAGTTGGCGATAATCCGCCCGGCAAGGGAGATGTCCCAGGCCTCCACATCGATGCCGGACCCCTTGGTGTACGACTGCAGGATCGGCAGCAGGGAATAGGTCGCCAGGGCGGGCGCTTCGTCAACTTGGGTGTAGATAATCTTTGCGGTCATGATTTTCCCTTCGGGTTTGTGCGTGTCGCAACAGAGATTTCAGGAAGAACAATTCGTCTTCGTGTTGGTCAACAATGCTTGAAACAACAAAGAACCATCTTTATTCGATATCCTGGGCATCGTCAAGGAGGAGCTACCCCCGGATCAGCTTGAGCAACTCGGCGGTCTTCTCTGCCAGCAGCCGTTGGTCGCCACGGGTCTCGACGTTCAGCCGCAGCACCGGCTCGGTGTTGGATTTGCGGATGTTGAAGCGGAACCGGTCAGCGGTGAAGCTCAAGCCGTCGGTATACTCCCTCTCGCCGGCAACCTGGCCGTAAAAGGCCTCCACCCCGGCGATCACCGCGTCCGGGTCGGCCACCCGGCTGTTGATCTCGCCGCTCACCGGATAGGCCGCCTGCATGTCGCTGACCAGTTGGGAGAGTTTTTTGCCGGAAGTAGACAAAATCTCGGCCACCAAGAGCCAGGGGATCATCCCGGAGTCGCAGTAGGCGAAATCGCGGAAGTAGTGGTGGGCGCTCATCTCGCCACCGTAGACCGCGTCTTCCTTGCGCATCCGCTCCTTAATGAAGGCGTGGCCGGTCTTGCTCATCACCGGCTTCCCGCCCGCCCTTTCCACCAGCTCCACCGTATTCCAAACCAACCGCGGGTCGTGGATGACCTTGGCGCCGGGGTGCTTGGCCAGCATGGACTGGGCGAGCAGCCCCACCATGTAGTAGCCCTCGATAAACGCACCCGTTTCATCAAAGAGAAAGCAGCGGTCAAAGTCGCCGTCCCAGGCAATACCCATGGCCGCCCCGCTCTCCCGCACCGCCTGGGCGGTGATCTCGCGATTTTCCGGCAAAAGCGGATTTGGTACCCCGTTGGGGAAGGAGCCGTCCGGCTGGTGCTGCACCTTGACGAAGGAGAAGGGCAGATGCTTCTCAAGCAGATCGATCACCGGCCCGGCGCAGCCGTTGCCCGCATTCACCACCAGCTTCATGGGTTTGAGCTTTTTGAGATCGACATAGCCCAGCAGATGGTCGATATAGGCGGGCCGGTTGTCATGGGGGGTGACGGAGCCTGGGGTATCGGCCAAAACCGTTTCGGCGCCAGCGGCAAATTCGGCAATATCGTGCAGGCCGGTGTCGCCGGAGATGGGTCGCGCCCCCTGGCGGACGAACTTCATGCCGTTATACTCGGCCGGGTTGTGGCTGGCGGTGACGATGATGCCGCCGTCCACCTCCAGATGGAAGGCGGCGAAGTAGATCTCCTCGGTGCCGCACTGCCCGAGATCCAGCACCGCCACCCCGGCGTCGGTAAAGCCCTTGGCCAAAGCGCCGGCCAAGGCGGGTCCGGAAAGCCTGATATCATGGCCGATGGCGATCTTTTGCGGCTTCAAAAAAGCGGCGCAGGCCTGGCCGATGCGGTAGGCGAGGGCCTCGTTCAACTCGTCCGGCACCTTGCCGCGCAGGTCATAGGCCTTGAAACAGGAGGGGATGGTCATGGAGTGTTCCTTTGAAATATTGATGCGATGGAGTAGAGTGGGCACTTCTTGAATAAAAGATTAATCCGTTCATTTTCTTTACTTGCCTAAAGAAAACGAACCAAAAGAAAGGGCACCCTGTCTCTTGTCCGCCTCCGGCGGATTCCCTGCGCGCCTCCAAAGCTGCCGGGATCAAAAAAACTCGCCCGCCTTTGGCGTGCTCAAACAGTTTTTGATCCTTTTTCGGCAGCTTCTCCGGTGCTCGGCGGCGAGCCAATGGGAAACTTCTTTTAACATCAACAACCCCAAAATCCACTTATATCGCCGAGAAACAAATGTCAGAAAAAATACTCTCCACCGAACTGACCGCCAGGATCGCCGACCTCTACCAGCGGATGGAAGAGGCCTACGACCGGGTGGCCGCCGACCTCGCCTTTTCCTGCCAGGGCTGCCCGGACAACTGCTGCGACAGCTACTTTCAGCACCACACCTATGTCGAGTGGGCCTACCTCTGGGACGGGGTGTCGGCCTTGCCGGAGGAGCGGCGCACCGAGTTGCTGAACCGCGCCAAGGGTTATGTGGAGGCGTGCGAAAAGGCCCTCGCCAGAGGAGAACGGCCGCAGGCAATGTGCCCGCTCCTCGACGACGGCCTCTGCTCGCTGTACCGCCACCGGCTGATGATCTGCCGGATGCACGGGGTGCCGTCGGCCATGACCCGGCCGGATGGACAGGCCATGCGCTTCCCCGGCTGCTTCCGCTGCCAGGAACTGGTCGGCGACCGGCAGGAGCCGCCCACCGTTGATCGCACCGGCTTCTACCGGGAACTGGTGGCCCTGGAGGTCGCCTTCCTCGGCCCCCGCCGCAGCCTGCTGCCCAAGGTCAAGATGACCCTGGCCGAGATGCTGGTCCAGGGCCCGCCCAAACTCCCGTAACTTTTCCGCCGGATTAGTTGCGAATCATCTCCGCGATCTGGAAGGCCAGTTCCAGACTCTGCTCGGCGTTCAGGCGCGGGTCGCAGTTGGTCTGGTAGTTGCGGCGCAACTCATCGTCGCTGATGTTGCGACCGCCGCCGGTGCACTCGGTGACGTTGTCGCCGGTCATCTCGAAGTGCACCCCGCCAGGGATCGTTCCCTCGCTCCAGTGAATCTCGAAGAAGGTGCGGATCTCCTGCAGGATCTCGCCAAAGTTCCGCGTCTTGAGCCCGGTTTCGGCGGAATAGGTGTTGCCGTGCATGGGATCGCAGCACCAGACCACCGGCACCCCGGTCTCCTTCACCGCCCGCACCAGCCCCGGCAGGTATTTGTCGATCTTCTTGGCCCCGAAACGGGTGATCAGGGTCAGCCGCCCCGGCTCCCGGTCCGCGTTCAGGATGGTAACCAGCCTCTTGACGTCCTCGGCTTCGTAGTTGGGGCCGATCTTGACCCCGATGGGGTTCAGAATCCCCCGGAAGAACTCCACATGCGCCCCCTTCACCTGGCGGGTGCGCTCACCGATCCAGACCATGTGCGCCGAACAGTCGTACCAGCCGCCGGTGGTGGAGTCCTGGCGGGTGAGCGCCTCCTCGTAACCGAGCAGCAACGCCCCGTGGGAGGGGAAAAACGAGGCCTGCTGCAGCTGCGGGATGTTGTCGGTATCAAGCCCCACCACCCGCATGAAG
>DHYT01000120.1 GCA_002415465.1 Desulfobulbaceae bacterium UBA5123 | reverse complement strand
CCCGTGATGGCGATCATCCGCAGCCGATTGGCGGGGTAATCATAGAATGCCGCCGCCAACTCACCGAGCGCGCGGCGGGTATCCTCGACAACGACCCGCACCGGCCCTGGCTTCTTGCCGACGGCGGTCTTCGCCCGCCCCTTCTGCACCACTACCGCCTCGCAGCCCGCGGCCACGGCCTGCTCAACAAAATCATGGCCATCCACCCGGAGGCCCGCAACCGCCACAAAAAGAACGCCGGGCCCCGCCTCCCTTGAGTCGGCGGTGATTTTGGTGATTCGCACCCCGCCGGCAACACCCTCGACCTGCGCCTTCCGCCCGCGCAGAAGTTCGGTCAAATCCTTGCCAGCTAAGACCTTTTCACCATTGGCCATCAAGGCTATTGCTCCAATTTAAGCATGAGGGTGATCTCCCGCGCGCCCTTCAAGGCCGCACCGGCCGTAGGCTTCTGGGCGACCACCCTCCCGTTGCCCCGGACCCGCACCGGCAATCCGTGCGGCTGCAGGGTCTGTAACGCCTTGCGGAGACTTTGCCCGCCCACGTCGGGCATCACTCCAGCCGCGTGACTGGGGGCAACCGACTGCTGCTCCGCCGGTTCTTGCTGCTGTTCCATCCAGGCGTCATACATGCCCTTGCTTTTTGCCGACGACCGCTCCGCCGTCCGGTCGGCCTTCACCTGCCCCAGCCCGGCGGCTGTCGACAATATCTCACGCCCCAGTTCGGCAAGAGGCGACGGTGCGGCGGCGTCAAAACGGCTGCCGGTCAACGACGCCACCATGACCAGATTCGATTGGCTGTCAGCCACCATCCCAAGCATGGTTGCATAGTAACGAACAACCTCGGCCTCGGGCGCGTCCTGCCCATCGGCGGCTGCGTCCGCCGCGGCAGCGTCCGCCGTGGCATCCACCGCCGTGGCGGCCACCGGCTGGGCAGCCACCGGCGGGGCCGCCTCGGTGATCCCCGCGGCCTCCCGCCCTTGCGTCGGGGAATGGCTTTCGACCAGTTGCTCGGCAAGCCGCGACTCAACAATCAATTCCTGCCGCTTCCCCACCTTGCGCCCAAGGATGTCGCTCAATGCCGAGGCGAGCCCGGCGCGGAATTTCACCGCCCCATCGGCGCTGGCGCCGGAGAGCGTCCACTCTCCGCCCGTCGGCCTGACCCCCGCCAACAGACGCGGCTTCACCAGCACCCCGCCGTTCATGGTTCTGGCAAACGCGGTCAACAGATCCATGGCCGAGGTGGCGGCCGTAGCTTCGCCCACACAGAACCGCCGCTCGCCGGCGGCCGCCTGGTCGCCCGGCAGATCCACCCCGGAACCGGCGCGAAGCGCCAATCTGTCGACAAAACCCTGCCAGACCTTGTTTCCGACCGCCACCTCGCCAACCCGGCCCAGATTCCCACTGACAAAGACGCCGTCATCGGCCTGCAGCCACTGGCCGCCACCCTCCTCATCCTCGGTTGCCGCGATCTCGCCCTGCTGGTCGTAGGCGGCGGCGGCCTTGAAGAAACTGCAGATACCGCCGTCGAAAACCGGATCGATCACCGCCCGATTCCGCCGCTCGGTTGCGTCAAAGGCCCAATAGCTGTTGGGATCATACGCCGGCAGACTGGCCAGGGCCAATACGGCGCCGGTCTTCGCATCCATGACCACCGCCACCCCGGAGGTCGCCTGCGCGCCCTTTATCACCGCGTCAAGCCGCTTTTCCAGCGTGGACTGGAGGGAGATATCGAGGCTGAGGATCAGATCCGCGCCGCTTTCCTCGGCGCCTCCCTTTGCCTTCATGCCGGCCCCGGCAAGATCCGCATCCTTGCCGACGATGCCGCGCAAGACATTGTCGTACTGGAACTCGATGCCGGCCAACCCCTGGTCATCCTTGACAAAGCCGAGCACCGGCGCTGCGATCTGGCTGTGCGGGTAGAATCGATGCATTTCGTCAATCCCGTAAATCCCCGGAATACCGAGACCGAGGATCTTTTCAGCCTGGTCCGCGGACAACTCACGTCCAAGCCAGACAAAACTGCGCTCCACCTTCAACAAGGACTGCAATTCCTGCTTGTCCATCTTCAGCACGGCTGCGATGTCCCGCGCCGTTGCCTCGATATCGACAATCTCCAGAGGCCTTGCGTAAACCGACGTCTGCCGAAAACTGACCGCCAACTCCTGACTGTTGCGGTCATAGATACCCTTGCGCCCGACCACCGAAACAACCGGCGACAACCCCTTATCGCCGCCCGCAGCCTCATCCCGGTCATCGAACACGCCCAGGCGCGCCAAAACCAGCAGCGTCACCAAAACGGCGACCGCCAGCACCACGCCGATGATCAACCAGCCCCGCCTGACGATTTTTTGCTGCTCCCTTCTCATCCATAAGCCCTACTAAGGCTTCCGCACTTGCTGCGCGGCCGGCGCATACAGCCCCAGCCGGGCCGCCGACGCCTCGATCTGCTTGCGGCTGCGCAGGACATCCCTGCTGGCAAGGAGGGTGGTGTTGCGCAGGGTCGCCTCATGCCGCAACTCGCGGGCGGCGCCCAACTCGCCCAGCCCGCTGTCGATCTGCCAGCCAAGCCAGAGACTCGCCGCGACACCGACCACGGCGGCAAAGGAGGCAAACACGCCGATCGCCTTCCACAGCAAACCGCTGTCCGTGCGCGCCACCGCGCCACCACGACGCCGCACCTTCTGCCGCCGCCCCACCGACGAATACCGCCCGGAATAATCCTTAATCATTGCCCCCCCTCCCCACCTCTGCGACCCGGAGCTTGGCGCTCCGCGCGCGCGGATTGGCCGCCAGTTCCGCTGCCCCGGCGACGATCGGCTTCCGGGTCAAAACCCGCAAGGCCGGGTTATCATGAAAGGCCTGCTTGACAAGACGATCTTCCAACGAATGAAAAGAAATGATACAGAACCGGCCACCAGGCGCCAGAAGCCCGGCCCCATCCGCAAGGACCCGCGCCAGATTCTCAAGCTCCCCGTTCACGGCAATCCTGAGGGCCTGAAACACCTTGGTGGCGACATGAATCTTCTTGGGATGAAAACGCTTCGGCACCGCCCACTCCACGACCCGCACCAACTGCTCGGTGACGACAAAGGGCTCGCTCCGCCGCGCCTCGACGATCCGGGCCGCGATGGGCCGGGCCTGCCGCTCTTCACCGTAGTAATAGAAAATATCGGCCAGCTCATCCTGACCGGCGGTGTTCAGCAGATCGGCCGCCGTCCTCCCGCCACGGTCATCCATGCGCATATCCAGCGGCTCGCTGCCCTTGAAGGTAAAGCCGCGCCCACTCTCGTCCAGCTGCAACGAGGAGAGGCCCAGGTCGAGCAGGATGCCGTCCACCTTTGCGATCCCCAGTTCCGCCAGCGTATCGCTTATCACCGCGAAATTCCGTCTGACAAAATGCACCCTGTCACCGAAATCCGCCAACCGCTCCCTGGCGATGGCCATTGCCGCCGCGTCCCAGTCAAAGGCTACCAGTCTGCCGTGGGGCGCGCTCATCTCGAGGATCTTTGCCGAGTGCCCGCCCAAACCGAGATTCCCATCCACATAGATGCCGCCATCCCGCGGCGCCAGCCATTCTAGCACCTCGGCCAGCAGAACCGGTTGATGCCGGGCATCCATGCGCTACATCAACCCGGACTGAATCATGATCTGCTCAAAAGCCTGGAAATCCTCCTCGGCCGGCCGATTCTCCCTCTCCCAGACCGATTTGTCCCATATCTCGAAGTAGGTGATCATGCCACTGACCACCACATCCTTGTCCACCTCGCAACCGGCGCGCAAACCTGGCGGCAGCAGAACCCGCCCCTGCTTGTCCAGGGGACAGTCCACCACCCCGCCGACCAGAAAACGCAGCAGCTTGATCATCTGCGGCTGGGTCTTGCCCTCCGCCCGCAGGGTCATCTCGAGTTCCTCCCACTGCGGCAGCGGATAGGCGCGGAGACAGTTGTGCCAGGGCGCGACCATCAGTCGCTCGTCGTACTGACGACGCAAGACATCCCGAAACCTGGTCGGAATATTCAACCGCCCCTTGCTGTCAAGAGCGTGCTCCGACCGGCCGCGAAAATGACTTACTCGGCTTGCTCCCGCACCGTCACTCACGATCCAGCCCCCAAAAACCTTTTTGAACCACTTTGCACCACCATACGTTCTTTATATGGGGGAGACAGGCCGGTGTCAAGGAAAAATCCATGTCTCAACGCGACAGCAAATACACCTCAAGATCCGGCAAAAACACATCATATTGTGTGCCGATGAACAACACGACACACCACATGGGATATATTCACGGGCAAGGGATTGCGGTGGTGGAGAGTGGGGGAAAAATAAAAGATTGGAACCAGAAAAACGGACCGACGGCAACATCGTGATGGGGAAATATTTGCATGAACGAATCGAAAACGGCGGACAACGACTGTCAGGAGAGAACGCCCCGGTTACCGCATGCGCAAGAGAGGAACAACAACCACGGGCCTACAGCGATCAGAGAACCACGGTACGCTTGATATGGTGCACGATCTCTTCGGGATCATCCATCAGTGAAAACAAAAACATGTCATCCTTGCGCAGATACCCGGCGCCGACCTGCTTCTCGCGCATCCACTCAAGCAACCCCGACCAGAACTCGGTTCCGACCAGCACAACGGGGAAGGATTTGATCCGCCTGGTCTGCATGAGGGTCAGCGCCTCGAAAAGCTCGTCAAGGGTGCCAAAACCGCCGGGCAGACAGATAAAGGCCATGGCGTACTTGATGAACATGACCTTGCGGACAAAGAAATACTTGAAATCGAGGGGCATGTTGGCAAAGGGATTCGGCTCCTGCTCGAACGGCAGATTGATATTGAGACCGATGGAAACCCCCTCGGCCACCGCCGCCCCCTTGTTGGCCGCCGCCATGACCCCAGGCCCGCCCCCGGTGATGATGGCGTACCCCGCCTCGGCAAGATCGGCGGCAATCCGATCGGTGAGCTTGTAGTAAGGATCCTCGGGGCGGATGCGGGCCGAGCCGAAGAAAGAGACCGCCGGCTTCTGCACGCTGGAGAGGGTATCGAATCCGTCCACGAATTCGGACATGATGCGGAAGAGACGCCAGGAATCCCCGACATTAAAATTCTCCAGCGAATACTGGTGCCGCTCGTCAACTACCTTGGATTGCATATCCCTTCTCCACGCCACCCCCAATGGGGGGCTAGTTTCCTTACCGCGCCGCGCCCCGCAGCTTCGCCAGCGCCGCTGCCGCCTTGTCGTGCCCGGGATGCCGCCGCAACACCCTTTCAAACAGCCGCCGCGCCTGCCGCCAACGCCCGTCATCGCGACAAATGCAGCCAAGAAGATACAGGGCGGTTACGTTTTCCCGATCGAGCAGCAAACACTGCCGCAGGGACTCGCCGGCACCGGCCTTGTCGCCCAGATGATACTGCACCCGCCCCAGACGGCACCAAGGCTGCCAGGCGGTGTCATCAAGCCCCACCGCCTGCCGGCAAAGCGAGAGCGCGACCTCGCTTCCCTCGCCCTCGTCGTGATACAGCTCCCCGAGCAGGCTCAACACCCCGGCGTCGCGGGGGTTGAGTCGGGCCGCCCGCTCCAGCAGCACAATCGCCTCCCGGTTGCGCCCCTCCCCCTGATACGCCTCGGCCAGGGCGCCAAGCAGCGGCGCCGTCGCCTCCTGCCCGGCCATGGCCCGCTCCAGCAAACGCCCCGCCTCGGCGTGACGCCCCAGCCGACAATACAGCCGCCCCAGCCAGAACAACAGATCCGCGTGCGAGCCATCGATGGCCAGCGCCTTTTCAAAGGCGACAACCGCCGCCGCGGGCCTCCCCTGCTCAAGATAGGCAAAACCCAGATTGAAGGGGGCCATAAAATCGGCGCCATCCAGGGCCGCCGCCTTCTCGAAAAGCGGGATCGCGGCCCGATAACGGTTCATCTGCACCAGCACCACACCCAGGCTGTTGAGCAGATTCACGCTCTCCGGGGCGAGTCGCAGCCCCCGCCGATACTCGCGAACCGAGCGGGCCAGATCGCCGTCGTTATAATAGACATCACCGCTGATGTTGAGGCTCACCGCATCAAACACCGCCTTCCCGTTTCCCCCCAGGANNCAGCCACAACCCGCCTGCACCGAATCCACCCAGGCCAGCGCCTCGCCGGCGCCGGCATCGGGCATGACCACAAACACGTCGCCGCCCTCGGCCCGCACCGACGCCATGCCGGGACCGGGCAGCGCGGCAAGACGCCCGCCCAAAGGCTCACCGCCGCCCGCCCCCTCGCCGTCCGGCCGGAGAAGCACCAGGGCAAAGCGATCAACCCCGCGCCACAACCGGCGCAACCGCGCCATCACCTCGTCCGGCGGCGACGCAAAGGGATGATCCTGGCGACGGCTCAAAGCCGCATGCGTGCAAAGGGCATGCGGCCCGCGACGGCGGGCGGCGCACAACGCCGCCCATGCCTGGTCGAGCAGCGACGAAGCGTTGCCCTCCGCGCCCGCGCCAACAGGGGCGAGGCTGCAAATCCCCATGTGTACCTTCTGAAAATTCTCCCTTTTCAACCGTCGCAGCAGCGCCTCGCCCATCCGCAAGGTCTTTTCGGTGTCGATTCCGGACCAGATCGCGCCGAACACCCCGGCGCCGCATGCATAGAGAGGCGCGACCCCGCCGGCCAGCCCGTCAAGCATGCCGGCGGCCCTGACGATCTGCGCCAGCACCTGCTCGCCGTCCCGACCCTTGGCATGAACCTCGACCAGCACCAGACTGCCCGGCCCGGCGTTATCGCCATCGGCCAGCGCCAGTTCGGCAGCCAACCCCGCACGCAGCTGCTGCCCGTTGGGCAGGCCGGTCACCCCATCCACCGACCACTGCTTGACGAGTCGAAACTCCCGCGAAAGTATGCGGCTCACCTCCAGGAGCCAGCTCCCGGACATCTCCCGAAAGGGGAGCTCCCCATGATGCAGAACCGCAACACCAATCAATTCGTCGTCGTTCCACACCGGCAAAAACAGGATCTCCCCATCGGCGGAAAGCGCCGGCCGGCCACGCTCCCGCACCCGAGCCACCGCCTCCCGCCAGGCGGCATCCTCGGCATGCGCCCCGACATCCGCATCGCGATCCTGAAAAACCACAGCACTGCCTGGAAAAAAATGGCCGACCGCTCCGGCAAAGGGAACCGCCAGCCGACGGATGTCTTCGCCCGTAAGCGGCGCCTCAACGGCGGCAAAGGGAAAGCGACTCATCTCTTCCTCCCGACAAAGGCATCAATCAGACAGCGGGCCAGCGCCGCCACCTCCCCATCGGCCACCGTGCGCATGTCGAGCAGGTAGCGCCCGTCCTCGATGCGGCCGATCACCGGCAACGAAGCCAGACGCAGCGCCCTCTCAAGCTGATCCACCGACAGCGTCAAAGGCTCCAGCGCCAACGCCCGGCTGGGCAGGCCTTGCTCCGGCACGGCGCCGCCGCCGACCCGCGATTCAACATCCGCCACTACCACCCGGCAATGCTCGGCCAGCGGCTTGCGAATTTGCCGCAACAAACGCCTGGCGCGGCGATCGACCACCTCGCGCGGCTGGCTCAGCATGGCCAGGGTCGGGATGGTTGCAAAAATATCTTCCTCATCAAAATAGAGCCGCAGAATCGCCTCCAGCCCGGCCAGGGTGAATTTATCAATGCGCAAGGCCCGGTTCATCGGATTCCTCTTGATCTTCTCGATATAGCACCGCTTGCCGAGAATCACCCCGGCCTGCGGGCCGCCCAGCAGCTTATCGCCGCTGAAGGTGACCACATCGACCCCGGCCGCAACCACCTCCTGCACCGTCGGCTCCTTGGCCAGCCCGAAACGGGAAAGATCGACAAAACAGCCGCTGCCCAAATCCTCCATCACCGGCAAACCGGACTCGCCGGCAAGAGCCACCAGCTCCGCCAGCGGTACCTCAGAGGTGAAACCGATCACCTTGAAGTTGCTGGTGTGCACCTTGAGCAGCATGGCGGTGTTGTCATTGATCGCCGCCTGATAGTCGCGGAGATGGGTGCGGTTGGTGGCCCCAACCTCGACCATGATGGCGCCGCTCTTGGCCATGACATCAGGAATCCGAAACGAGCCGCCGATCTCCACCAGCTGTCCCCGCGACACCACCACCTCCCGACCGGCGGCCAGGGTTTCGAGCACCAGCATCACCGCCGCCGCGTTGTTGTTGACCACCAACGCCGCCTCGGCGCCGGTCAACTCGCAGAGCAGTTCCTCAACCAGACTGTAGCGGCTGCCGCGCTTGCCGGTTTCAAGGTCAAACTCCAGATTGGAATACCTTGCGCCAACCTGCAGCAACATCGCCATGGCCGCCTCGGGAAGCAGCGAACGCCCCAGATTGGTATGCACCACCACGCCGGTACCGTTGATGACGGTACGGAAATTGGGCTCAAGCTTGCGCGCCAGCCGCTCCGCGAACAACTCCACCAGCGCCTGGCGGGAGAGCTCACTCGCCGCCACCGGCTCGCCGCCCAAGATCGCCTGCCGCCGCTCCTCGAGTATACCCCGCACCACGCTCTTCACCACCAGCCGCGGAGCCAGGGTTGAATCCGCGACCCAACCCAGAAACTCATCCACCTTCGGAATCAGTCGCAACAACTCCTGCCGCGAACGGCCGGCAACCGGCTTTTTCTTCTGCTCAGACATGGGCCCAAATCCCCCAAACGTGTAGAAAACGAAGCAGCCCACCCTGCCTCGTCGCGAATATCCATAACGACTTAAACGAGTTACCGCTTTATATATCGGCTGTCAAGCTTGAGCCCCTGTCAGCAACAAAAACAACCGCAATTTCACCGGCCGCGCACACTCGCACATCACCGCCGCCTGCGCTGAGGCCGCACAACTACCCCCAACCGCTTCAGCCTTGAGACAAAGGTCGAACGATTGACGCCGGCATCCTCGGCCGCCCAGGTCATATTTTCATTATTCTTGGCCAGCAGATATCGCGCATACACCATCTCAACCTCATCCCAGGTCTTCCCGCCGAAAAACCGTTGCGTATCATTCGCCCTCGTCCCAGACCCCGACACACTCACGCCTTCATCATCCGCATCAACGGCACCCCCCAGCGGCAGCCGCTCGCCGACAACCACATCCGGCGGCAAATCATCTGGCGTGATCACCTCCTTGCTCACCACCACGGTGAGATATTTTGCAAGATTCTCCAACTGACGAACATTCCCAGGCCACGGGCATGACGTCAGGATGCGCATGGTTTCCGGCGGCACCACCTTGGCCGGCAGGTCATTCCCGACAGCCTCGCGCCGCAGAAACCGCATCAACAAAAGGGGGATATCCTCAAGACGCCGCCTGAGCGGCGGCAAGGTGAGCGGCAACACCGAAAGGCGATAGAACAGATCCTCCCGGAACTGCTTCGCCGCCACCATTTCGGCCAGATCCCGGTTCGTTGCGGAAATGATCCGCACATCAACCCTCCTGACCCTGGCGCTCCCCAGCGGCTTCACCTCGCCTTCCTGCACAACCCGCAACAGCTTGGCCTGCAGCGTAAAAGGCATCTCGCCAATCTCATCAAGGAACACGGAACCGCCATCGGCCTGTTCAAAGAGCCCCAGGCGGCTCTTCACCGCCCCGGAAAACGCGCCCTTCTCATACCCGAACAACTCACTCTCAAGGAGGGTTTCCGGGATGGCACTGCAATTCTGCACCACAAAAGGCTTTTCCTTGCGGTCGCTCAGGCGATGCAGCATCCGGGCCGCCAACTCCTTGCCGGTGCCGCTCTCTCCTGCAACCAGCACAGGGTAGCCGGTGCCCGCATAGCTCCGCAGCTGCGCCAATGCCTGCTGAAATGGCTGGCTCTGACCGATGAACTCGCTTTCAGCCCCCATCGACCGCAGCCGTCGCTGCAGTTTGGCGTTCGCCTTGCTTTGCCGCTCATAGACAATCGCGTTGTTGAGCGCCACGGAACCGATATCGACAAGCTCCTGTATCTGCGCTAGGCGCTCCGCCTCCAGATTCATATTACTGGCGGAAAACCCGGTCTCGATGACCTCAACGGCGCCAAAGACCGATTTATCCTTCAAAAACAAGGGAAATGCGAGAATAACCTTGCTCTTGACCGACAACTCGCGCTCAATCGCCTTGTGTTGTCGAAAATCCTCACCGGGCCTGGACACCGCAACCTTTCCATTCTCGATCACCCAGCCGACGATACTCCTCTCACGCCGCCCGATCCGCCGCCCCTTCACCTTTTCACTTTCCCCGCCGGCCGCCTCGACGCAGAGATAGCCATCACCCTGCCTCACCCATAGCGAGCCGCGCTCCACGGCGTGAATCCCCATGAGCGCCTGCAGAAACTTCACCCGCAGGCGACCCGGATCGAGCTCATCCGAAAACGACCTGAACAACTCACCAACAGAAGCACGCACATCGCCACCAATATTTAACTGAATTGTCGATATGTAACCACTTACACCATATTAAACCATTTCCAACATTTCAAGCATTACAACAAAACAACCCTGGCAAACCATATAAAATACGCAAAAACGACCATATGCCAAAGGCACCAGGACAGTGGCACAAAACTTGATAATCAAACAGACAAGAGCGCCCATATCCCGCACAGAACAAGAGCGAACGAAGGAGGACAACCATGAGAACACGCAGACAACAAACCACCACCGCCATGATCCGCGCCCTGGGAACAGCGCTGACCCTGGCCGCACTGCAAACCCCGCTGGCGCAGGCAGAGGATGTTTACCTCAATCCAGGCTACATCAGCGGGGCCATCGGCATCGAGGGCGTCACCGTGCAATGGGCGGAGGTGAAGGCGGACAACGACGAATTCAGCGCCTCGACCTATGGCTCCGCAAACAACTACACCCTGACGGTCAACACCCCTGAAAACGGCAGCTATGATTACCAGGTCGGCAGCTATGTGTATTCCGACGGCTACAACGATTATCTCAGGTACCCATACACAATCGTCACGGTTGCGGACAACGCCACCGTCACCAATAACTTCTCGCTCAAACCTGGTTTCATCAGGGGCACCATCAATGTTGCGGATGGATGCTCCATCTTGGGCGGCAGAGCCTATGCCACCAACAACCTGGCACAACAAAAAGCATATCGGGACACAACCCTGTGGCAAGGCGCCAGAACAAAGTTCGGAGCCGACGGCGCTTTCCTCTTCCCGGTCATCCCGGGCGAAAACGTTGAAATCACGGCCAAGGTGACAATGGCCAACGGGGAAACGGTCGAGTTGGCGAAGAAATTTGCCGCCATCAATCCTGGCCAAACCATCGCCGCGGCTTGGGACGTCACCTGTGGCACCACCCCTGCGACCCTCAAGGGACGGATAGGCGTTGCCGGCGTCAACGCCCTTGGCACCCACACGGTCAGGGCCCGCAAATCAACCGCCAGCAACGACTATGTTTATGCGACAATCCAATGCACCGAGAGCGAATGCTCTTACGAGTTCCCGGCCCTCACCCCCGGCAGCTGGACCATGGACGCATGGAGCTATCTAAATCAAAACGATGACAATATCCGCCACCCCAAGAGCAGCTTCGCCAAAACGATGACCGTTGACCTGGCGTCGGGTCAAACCACGGTAAACGACATCATCACCGTCGCATCCTTCATCAACGGCAACGTCTCTCTTTCCGGCACCAAAAAGATCGAGGAGGCCACCCAGGCCGGGATCGGCGCCTACGGCGACTATGCCACCAACGCCGCCTACGGCAACAGCACCGACAAACTGAACACCATGAACGGCAACTTCGACCTGATCGTGTCAGAAGGAACCTGGAAAACCTACTACACCTATCTCACCTTCTACGACAAGAACCCAGACAACTATCTCAACAGCACCGTTTACATCTATGACTATTACGCCGACCAACTGCCAACCCTTGCCATGCTCGGCGGTGAAAGCGCCAACAACATCAACATCGCCTACAAGACCGGCACGGTCACCGTGCGCTACACCGTTGAAAACCAGGGCATCCTCAATTATCCGCGCCTTAACGGCTCGGGAACCAGCGAAGACAGCCGCAATCGACTGTACGTTTACGCCTATGGCCCGTATCAAGAGACAACGGAGGGACGGGTAACATTCATCGGCCTGCCCGGCGCCTATGACCTCAAGGCCGAAGCGTATGTTGGCGGCTCCCTGACCACCTTCGGCGACCTGCGGATCGACGTTATCCAGGGCGGCGAGCGCGAGATGGATATCGGCGGCCCCACCCTGGCCATATCCTCGCCGCAACCCGAGACCTATACCGACGCGGAAAGCGTGATGGTCAGCGGCAAGACAACCGATCCCGATGCCATTAAAAAGGTCACCGTCAACGGCGAGGTCGTACCCCTTACCTACACCGGCGATCCGGCCGATCCGGACGAGGTATCCTTTGCCAAGAAAGTTGCGCTTGAGCCTGGCCCCAACGCAATCACGGTCGTGACCTACGACAAGACGGACAAGATGACATCGGACACCCGCAAGGTTTTCCGCGACAACGGCGCTCCGACCTTGGCATGGAGCCCGGCCAACAACGCCACCGTCAGCGGCGAAAGCATCACTGTCCGGGGCACTGCCACCGACGACAACCAGATCACGACGGTCAAGGTTAACGGCGAGCCCATCGCCTTCACAAACTCCGGCAACCCCGCAGACCCCAAGGAAGTGAAATTTTCAACCGAAGTCAAGCTGACAAAGGGGAGTAATCAAATCGTGGTCTCGGCCGCCGACAACTGCGAACTGATCACCAGCGAAACCCATACGGTGACCAGACTCGACTCGGACCCGATCGTCAGGTTCACCGCCAAGGCCGACGCAAGAATCCTCTGGCCGCCGAACCACAAGTACGCGACCATCCACATTGACCTCACCGCCCTGACCAAGTCGGGACAGAACCTGAGCAGCGCGGTAAAGCTTGTTTCCGCAACCAGCGATGAACCGGAAAACGTCAACGAAAAAGGTTCGCAACAACTCAACGCGGCATTGAGTAAACTGATCACGCAACGAAACGCGCTCAAGAACAGCGAGAACAAGCTGAATAGCCAGATCAAAGCACTGAGCAAGCAGAAGAAAACAAAACAGAACACGCTCGCGCTCAAGCGCCTGCAAAACAGCGCAAAGGCGACCAAGGCTCAAATAAGCAAGCTCGACAAGATGATCGCTCAACAACAGAACCTGATCAGCAAAAGTGAAACCGCCGGCGACGGCAACACCACCAATGACATCGTCATCATCGACAACAACACGGTTCAGGTAAGGGTAGAACGCCTCGGCGGCGGCGACGGCCGAGTCTACACCTTCAACTACAGTGTCACCGATACGGCCGGCAAGGTCAGCACCACCTCGACCAGCGTCGGCGTGCCCCTGAGCATAAACCGAACACCGGTCAACAGTGGCGTCAAGTATACCGTGAAGCCGTAAAAACCCGAGCGAAAGAGGAACCAACAACAGCGAAGCACAGGGCGCATGCGCCCTGTGCTTCGCTGTTGGAATCTCCGGCAATTACCGGAACAACTACGGGATCGGCACCACCGGTGGCGGAATGATTATGCCTTGCCCACCGCCGACACCCTGGCCGGCTGGCGGCATGATCTCGTCTGCGTCACCTGGCCCGCCACGTCGTTCGTATACCTCCGTGCGAAATCGAAAAGCCGGATTATCGGCAGGGGGCGGCAACAGCGCCGGCAATNNCACCCCAGGCCCGCGAGCCGCCGCCACTCCCGGCGCGCCCTCGCCCACCGCTCCCCACCCCGCCAACCATGGCTACCTCGACCACCGACAGCTTGCCGTAGCGATACTCCCAGACAATGGCGGCGCCCACCGGCAAAACGCCCTGAATAACCTCCTCGACGGTGGCATCTTCAAATATGCGCCGCTTGATGGGCAAATCCTTATTCCCATCGATGGCAAACCGGATCCCGCTCTGCTGGCCAAGCTGTTCAAGCACCTGCCCGACAGAACATTCAGGAAAGGAATAATTCGCCCTCCCCTCCTGCCCGCCATGGGCAACCCTCACCCCTCCCCACAACATCACCAGGCACAAAAGGGAACAGCCGCCCAAACAGCCTCTTGCAAAGACACGCATATCGATAGCCTTTTAATGCATAAGATTTCCAAAACGTCGCCAACCCTCAGGATGCAAGCCACGCGGCAAACAACCCGAAAGCCCGCCAGCCATAAGCGGATGATCGTGCTGCACCNNACCGAACCCGCATCTCCATCCGCTCGCCGTAGACTATATATATCCCGCACTCGCCAGCGCCTGCACTGTTTTCCCGCCAAGACCCACATGGCTCCACGCGGCGATCGGCGTCCGGCCGGCGGTTGCCGTGCCTTGGTCAACGCCAACAAAAAAGGGAAACAGCCGAAGCCGTTTCCCTTTTTTGTTGGCGCACACAACGATTAAATCTCAGCGTGCCGCTCGACAATGCCCTGCCCTGCGCGCCACCAGCGTTGCCATAAGGGCGACCGTCACCATCGCCATCCCGAGCAAGATGATCTGCAACGGCGTAAGATACAGCGCCACGTAACCCATACCCACCACCGGCAGGAGGGCGACGCGGACAATGGCCCGCGCCACCTGATGCCTGGCTATGTAATTGGCCAGCGGCGGCGAATACTGGTAATAGGCCCGCACAAACGCCCTGCCCAGTGAATAGGGCAGCAGGAAGCGGTCGCGGAATGCGCGCAGCACCTTGACATGCTTCGCCAGGGGGGAACCGTAAGCGGCGGTGGCGATAAAGCAGTTTGAATTACCCCCGCCAAGGAAGCTGCCGTCGGCGTCGCCGCCAGAACCAATGCCGAACACCGACAGACTGGAAACGCGGAAGACCACCGTGCCGTTCAAATAATCAACGGCCACGACATCGGCGGGACTTACCGCCTCCCCCATGCCGGCCAGCAGCTGCCCAACGGTGTGGGCATGACGGATAACGTATATGCCGGCCTCGAAATCGCCAGGCTCGACCACGGCAAGATCAAACGGCAATGTTATGACGATGTCGCCGGCGATATAATCGGCATCATCCGAGGTGCCAACCACCGCGCCGTCCGCATCGTAGACAAGCAGATCGACATCGAACACCGACGGACCGGAGCCGCGAACCCTGGTCGTATCGCCAACAGCCGCCAGCGCCACCTCGCTAACCTGCACCACAACGGATGTCCCCCCTGCGGCCCGCAGCGCCTTGACACCCAACTGGCCCGGCGCCAGTGCGAATTTGACGGTGCCACTTCCTCCGGCAAAGGTATCGGCGCCGCCAAGATCGGCATCCACGAGCACCGCCTTCCCAACGGTCACCACCGCGGCGGCCGCATTGCCTTCATACGTATAGGCATACCGCCGAGAGACCACGCCGTCGCTGAGGGTCACCGTGAAATCTGCCAACCGGTCGTAGGTAACGGTATAGGACGCGGCGCCTGCGGCAAAAGCGCCGACGGTTAGCACGCCCGCATTGGTCGGCGCGAGTTTCGCCGTAAAGGTCTCGGAATCATCAAAGGCGGGGTTGCCCTTCACGGTCAGCACGACCTTCCCGCCGGAGACGGTTTCACCGACCGTGATCACACGCTTGGGCGGAACTGGCGGTGCATTCAAGCCAACCACCACGCAGGCCGCCTGCCCGGGAGCCGCGTTGGCGGTGGAACCGGTTGTCGGGGCATACCCGTCGGCAAAGACAGCGACGGTATACAAGGCGGCGCCGCTGTCGCCGGAATTGGGCGAAGGCCAACCGCGCGGCAACAGAACCACATACCGACCGGCGGCATCGGTATAGCCCTTGGCCGTGTAATGTCTCTCCCCGCCGGCATCCGTATAGAAGGCCATTACCTTGGCGCCGACAACGGGCGTGTTGTCGGCAAGGGTCACCATGCCAGTGATCAGGTGCTGGTCAACCTCCTCAAGAACCAACACGCAAGAGCCGTCGGTGCCGATGTCGGCGGTTGTAACCGTCATCGGCGCAAAGCGTACGACAGGGCTCGGATCGGCAAGGTAGAAACTGTAAGCCGTCAGGGGAGACGGCACCGGCAACGTAAACGAAAAGGCGCCATCCACCGTGCCGACAGCGGCGGTGGTGACGGTGGGCGGTGTCTCCAGAACAACCTCGTCAAGCAGCGTCAGCACGATCCCGTTGATGCCGGCGCCATTACGCCCGACCACGCGCCCGGCAAAGGCCTGGGTGGGAATAACATGGGCAACCGCGGAGACACTGGCGGTGGCGCGCCGTTCCGCCTCGCTGGTCCCGACCGAGGCCTGCACATAATAATCGGCGGTAGCCGCGACATCGCCAGCGGTAAACACCGTCGTCGCCCCGGTAGCGCCGTCCAGCACGCCGGCGGAGGCCAGGGCGACGCCGTTGGCATCCACCACCGACCAGGTGACCCCGCTGGAGGCGCCGGCGACGGTAAAGGCCGCCGAGCCCCCTTCAAGGATATTGATCGCACTCGTGGTGATCGCTCCCAGTGGAACATAAACGCGGAAGAAATCGGTGAAACCTTTGGAATCCACGACCGAAACGATATACATGCCGGCGTAGTCGCCAACGCTGGGCGCCCTGAACGTGACGGCGGAGCCGGTGGTCGCCGACAGGGTAGTGCTTGCCCCGGAACCGACCGGGCCGGTGACGGACCAGGTATAATGGCCGTCACCGCCGCGGGCGGCAAACCGATTGGCCCCGGCCGGGGCGATAACCAGCGAGGTGGCGGAGGAATCCGCATCCGCCACGTCCATGGGGCTGTAAACATTGATCGTGACCGGATTGCTGTCCAACCCGAGGCTTGCGGAACGGAAAACAAGGGTATCGGAACCGGGAGTGGCACCGGCGGTATAGGTCGCGGTAAATGTGCCGACGCTGCTGTGATAGGTCAGCCCGCTCAACCGTCCATAACGCGGCGCCGACACCAGAACCGGAACGTCGGCCCCGCCACGGGCATCATAAACGGTGACGGTGACGACGCCGGTGGAGGTGATAATATCCGTCCCGTCGGCCGCGACACTGAAATCAACAATGGAAACGTTCGCTGCGGTCCCGCTGGCGTAAACCGGCGTCAAGGCCCCGTCGGCAATGGTCACGGCAACGTTCTGGGTGGCCCCGACCGACACCGGCGCGGTTTTCAGGTATACGGTGGCCACGCCGCTCCGCGCCGCGACCGTCTCGCGGGCAGGGTTCCCGTCGCGATCGAGAGCTGCGCCCGCCGCATCAACAAACCCCAGATAGGTGGCGTCCGAGACGCTGAAGGTGACGCTGGAGGTGTCACTGGTCACCGTATTGCCGTAGGTGTCGGTAATGGTCGCGGTGAGTACCGCCGTGCCGAACCCGCGGGAAGCGATGATGGCCGGCGAGACGCGCAAGGCAACCTTGGTAGCGGTGCCCGCGGTACCCATCGCGGCCGACGCCACCGAAAACCCTGCCGCCAGAACCCCGGATCTGGTATTGGCATTCGTCACCGTCACCTCGCCGGCGCCGACAGGAATGCCAGCCGGAACCGTGGCAACGATCTCGGTGGAACCGACCACGGCCTCATTGGCCATGTCGGTGTTGCCGATCTTGACAAACGCGCCATCCATGAAATCGGTGCCATGAATGGTAACGATGGAGGAGGAGCCGTTGCCTCCGGACCTTGGCGCAACGGACGTGATGCCGGGGGTGGTGTCGACCGCAAAGGGGCCAAGATGGACGGTATTGCTCTTGTTGCCCGCTGCGTCCACGGCGCGGAGGTGGAAATACCAGCTGCCGTCGGCAAGGGGCGGCGAGATGGTGGAGGTGGCGGATGCGGAAAGATTCCGGGTGGCCGGGACGGTACTCGCGACATGGTCCCACTGGGCCATGTAACCGCTCAAATCCCCGTCGGCATCGCTGGCCGCGGCCCAGACAACCGCAACCGTATTATTGGTGGAGGAAACACTGACCGAATGGCTGACACTGCCAAGGTTGGCTGGATCGGTGGGGGCCGCGGCAAAGGCGGTGACGGCCATTGCCCACGACAACACCGTCATCCCTATCCGGACGAGATTTTTCTTCATCGCCGTTTTCATATTCCCGACATGCTCCCCAGCCCATATCCAACTTGACGACATGGGCTGATGGCAAAAACCGCATGATCGATTTCCGGCTCACTAAAACCATGTATTTCTCGAATCGTCACTGCTCTCCCCAAATGCCCGGGTTGTCGAGAAAACATGGGACAAACAAGCACAGCACACACTGTTATGCAATATCATCCCTCAATTAAAAATATATCCTATTTCCAGCCATTAAATCCATACTTTTTATCGATGTCGACAGCCGCCGGAACAGACGGCGACCCCGCCGCTCCTACTGGGTGACCCGCAGGACCTCTTCCATGGAGGTGACCCCCTCGCAAACCTTACGAACCCCGTCCTGCCGCAAGGTGACCATTCCCTGCTCCATGGCGACCCGCTGGATGATATTAGCATCGAAACTTTTAATGATGCTGCTCTTGACCGATTCATTCATCATCATCAGTTCATATATCCCGATCCGCCCCCGATAACCGGTGTTGAGGCACGCCGGGCAGCCCTTTTCGCGGTAGAAAACATGGCCGGCGGCCATCTCGGGGGTAATGCCGATCCCGGCCAGCGCCGCCTCCGAAGGCTGATACGCCTCCTTGCAGTTCACACAGAGAACGCGCACCAGCCGCTGGGCGAGAATGGCCACCACCGACGAGGTGACCAGGAACGACTCGATCCCCATATCCACCAAGCGGGTGACCGCGCTGGCCGAGTCGTTGGTGTGGAGGGTGGAGAAAACCAGATGCCCGGTAAGGGCCGACTGGATGGCGATCTGCGCTGTTTCGAGATCGCGGATCTCGCCCACCAGAATAACATCCGGGTCCTGCCGGACCAGGGAACGAAGCCCACGGGCGAAAGTCAGATCAATCTTGCTGTTGACCTGCATCTGCCCGATCCCCTCCAGTCGGTACTCGACGGGGTCCTCGATGGTGAGGATATTGATGGCGGCGCTGTTGATGGCGGAGAGACCGGCGTAAAGGGTGGTTGTCTTGCCGCTGCCGGTGGGGCCGGTCACCAGGATAATCCCGTGGGGCAACTTGATCAGCCTGTTGAAGCTCGCGAGCACGGCCTCGCTCATCCCCAGCGAGGCGAGCCGCAGGACAACGTTGGATTTATCGAGCAAGCGCAGCACCACCCGCTCGCCATGGGCGGTGGGGATGGTGGAAACGCGCAGGTCGACGTTCTTGTCGCCGATGCGGATCTCGATCCGGCCGTCCTGGGGAAGCCGCTTTTCGGCGATATTAAGCTTGGCCATGATCTTGATCCGCGACACCAGGGCCGACTGGATATGCCGGGGCGGCGAAAACATATCGTAGAGGATGCCATCCACCCGATAACGGATCTTGAAGCTTTCCTGATACGGCTCCACATGGATGTCGCTTGCACCGGCGCGCACCGCCTGCGAAAGCATGAGATTGACGAACTTGACGATGGGGGCGTCGCTGGTGTCGTCGAGCAGGTCACCGGTGCCCTCGATCTCGGAGATGATCTGCTGGCTGTCCTCGTCCCGCATGTCCTGGATGACCTGCTCGGCCGATCCCTGATGCACGTCGAAGAGGGCATTAAGAGTCGCCAGGATGGCGTCCGCCGGCGCCAACCGCATCGCCGCCGACCGCCAGCCCAACAGGCGGCAGAGATCGTCCACCGGCTGAAAGAGGGTCGGATCATTGACCACCACCACCCTTTCCTCCTCAAGCGGCAGCATCTTGTATTTCTTCAGGAAAGGCAACGGCGCCCTGGCGACAAACGCCGAGGAAACCGTCTCGGGAAGCTTTTCGGTGAAAAGGCAACCGAATTGCACGGCCAGGGCGGCGAGGAGCGCCGATTCGGAAATCGCCTTCTTCTGAAGCAGTATCTCGCCGAGCCGCCCCCCCTTCTCACGCTGGACGCCGAGGGCGTACGCCAGCGTCTCGGGGGCCAGCCCGGCGGTTTCCACCAATATCTCACCGATCAATCGCTTGCTCTTCAAACCTGCCGCCCTCTCATCCCGCATCTCTCGCCCGCCGCCCGTGGCGGACGAACACGCGCCTATTCATTCGCCACCCCTGACGGCCGGGCCTCTCCCCCCATCCCCGGCGGTTTCTTCATGCTTTCCTGCAAGCCTGGGAACGTGGCCATGAGACGCGCCAAATTCTGCCGGGCGACATCCGTGAGCGTTGCCCCCTGTTTCGCGGCATCCGTTGACTCAAGCGCCCGCTCCGTGGGCGCCAGGGAGATCACCCTCGCATAGAAATCGACCGCCTCCTGCGGCCGGCCCTGCGCCTCGCACACCACCCCCATGTTCAGGAGGGCATAGGGCTGATCGGGGTTGAGGGCCAGGGCCTCTTCGAAAAAGCGCCCGGCCCGCGCGTGATCCCCGTCGGTCAAATACCGGTAGCCGACATCGGCAAGCCGTTCGGCGGCAGCCTTATCCTGCCTGGAGAGGAGTTCGGAGACCCCCTCCTTGACCCCCGCCATCCCCTTCTTTTTCTCCCGGTAGACGTTTGCCGCCTCGGCCGGATTACGGATGATCCGGGGGGTGATAAAGATAAAGAGATTGGTCTTCTTGCGGGTCTCGGTGCGCGACTTGAACAGCCAGCCAAACACCGGGATATCGCCGAGCAGGGGCACCTTGAAGGTGCCCTCGGTGACATCCTCGCCGATCAGGCCGCCGATGACCACGGTGCTCTGATCCTCCACCAGCACCGTGGTCTTGGCGGAACGTTTGTAGGTGGTGGGCTGCAGGGTCGTCAGACCGCCCTTCACCTTGACCACCTCCTGGAACAGGTTCAGCCGGACCACCCCCTCCTGGTTGATCTGCGGGGTGGAGATGATGTTGACGCCGGTATCGTTTTTATAGGCGTCGAGCATCGCCCCCAGGGAGGCGAACGTGATCCCGTCCACCGTGATCCCCTTGCCGAGTATCCCCACCGAGATCCCGTCCGGCAGCGAGCCGCTCAGGCCGCTGAACGCCTTCTCGCCGGTGCCGCCGNNGGCCTCGATGTACACCATCTTGCGCGGCACATCGAGTTTCTTGATCACATCCTCCAAGATGAGATAGTCGGCTCGCTTTGAGGTAATAACCAATGAATTCGTGGATTTGTCGGCAACGATCTGCACGTCGGCGGAAACGGCCGGGGCCTCCCCCTTGACGCCGGGCGCGACGGCCTTCTGATTACCGGGCAGGGTGCTCAGCACCTTGGCCATATCCTCGGCGTTGGCGTTCTGCAGGTAATAGACATGAATGTCGCCCTCGCCCCTCGGCAATTCCCGGTCCAATTTTTCGGCCACCATCCTGACCCGTTCGGCATCCTCGGCGGTGGCGAGAACGATCAGGGCATTGGTCCGCTCGTCGGGGACAACCTTGATGGCCGAGGCGGCCACGGCCGCGGCCTTGTCGGCGCCGCGCGCCGTGGACTGAAAGATCTGCCCCATGGCGGTGGCGACCGTCGTCGCCGAGGCATGCTTCAGCACGATAAAGCTGATCTCCTCGTCGATCACCAGGACGTCGATCTCCTGGGTGATCTCAAGCAGCCTTTTGATGTTGGAGAGCATGTCGGTGATGATCAACATCCCGGTGGGCGGATAGGAGGCCAGGACGCTGTTCTTCGACACCAGCGGGGTGAACAGCTTCTTCACCTCCTCGGGGTCGGCATGCTTCAGCGGAATGAGCTGGGTGACCACCTTGTCTTCCGACACGTTGGAGTCATCCTTCAGCAGGGTTTCGACATTCTTGGAGCGGGCATCGACGGCCGGCACGATCTTGACGATGCTGCCGGCGACCACGGTGGCGTAGCCGTGCACCTCCAGCACCGACTCGAAAACCTTGTACGCCTCCTCGACGGATATCTTGGTCGGCGAAACAATGGTCACCATCCCTTTCACGGCGCTGTCGACGACAAAGTTTTTACCGGTCAACTCACTGATATACTTAATAAACAACCGGATATCGACATTGTCGAAATCAATGGTCACATAACGCCCCCCGGCGCTGGCGGCCACCGGCTTGCCAGGCTCCGCCGGCTCCGGGGGCGCCGCCAGCAGAGACGAGGCCGAGGTGAAACAGCAGACCAACAACATGATGACGGCACTGGCAGAGACGATTCCGCCATGAAACACTTTGCCCAATTTCATACTGGATTCCTTCACGTTGGCGTTATCCGGAAGAATCGACCATGCCGCCCGCGATCCACGCATGGCGCAAGGCCGTCCCCCATCCGCAACCTTGTTATTCTTTCAATGTATAGTTTATCGTTTGCCTCGTGCCGGCCCTCTTGAACTGCATGGCGACAGGTTCCCCGGCCATCAGCGATGAATACAGCGCGGCCGTCTCGTCGAGAGAGGTCACGGGTTTGCCGTTGACACTTTCAACGATATCGTTCTTGAGCAAACCGAGCTCCCGAAAGAACGACCCCTCCTTGATCTCGACCAACACCAGTCCGTCAACCTTGCCGCCGCTGAAATGCGGCCGTGTCGAAACCTCGCCCTGAAGATTCTTGAGATCATTCATCACCCGCTCGACATCGCCGCGCGCCAGGGCGATGGCCGCAGCCTGCACCGGCGAGGCGGCAACCGGCCGTTCGGTGAAGTCGGTGCGTCCGAATTTGGCCGCCGCGGCCTCCACCGGGGGCGGCGCATTGTCGTCATCCATGCTCAAAACCTCATCCCTGCCGCGCAGATGGAGAACGACCTTCCCGCGCAAGATCTTTTTCACAAGGGCCTGCTGCACGCTGTCGCCTTCCCGATAGATGTCCTGGTTCCTTGTCTTGCCATCGACAATGATGGCGCACCTGGAGTTGCCGTCTCCGTCGATGGTGCCCAGCAGGATCAGGTCAAGGGTCGTTTCCTGCAGTTCCCCGACATCGGCAAGCTCCGCCGTCTCCTCGGACGACGCCGCGATGGAACCGAACAGATTCCTCGCCAGAATAACCTGCTCGCCGCCCGCCCTGTCGCCGGCCGGACGCCGCTGCGGCTGAACCGGAGGCGCGGCGGAAACCCCGGCTGCCGGCACGGCCGCGGATTCCGCATGCCGGAGCCGGAACACCTTATAAAAAACGTCGACCGCGGCAAAGATGATCACCGCCGAGGCGATCAGCAGGAAGCCCGTTCTGTAGATTTTTGCCATGCCGCTCATTATTCCAAACCAATCCAGATGGAACCGAACCATGCAACCACGCGGCGCCGCGGGTCGCACTCCGATCACTGCCCCCGAGGCAACCCTCAGAGCAGACGAATTTTCGGTTGCGCGATGGTGCCGTCGACACCGATGCGAAACCTGCCGTTCCGTACAAACGGCTGCAGCACCGCCAGGGCCTCCTCGCCCTCGGGGGTGCCGTGAAAGGCATTCTGATCAAGCTCAATGCCGCCCTGCAGGGACAACCGGCTGAACAGCAGGCGATCATGGAGGGCGGCGGAACCGGTTATCCGCCCGCGCCCTTCCCGGCCCGCCAATTCAAAGCGCTTGACCGACATCTTCCGCTTGGCGATCGACAACGCCAGCACCACCTCGTCAAAGCCGAAGGCCGCACGCCCCATCACCGGCTGCAGCAACTCGACCTCGCCGTTGCGGAGGGAAAATTCGACACTTCCGTCGCCGTCGGCCAGACGACCGGTCGTCGCGCTCAAGAGAAGATCACCGCTGATCTCGCCCGCCATCTTCCGGCCGAGCAGCTCCTTCAGCCGGGGATAACGCCGCACCTGCATTTTCCGCAGATGCAGGGCAACCTCCTCGAGGCGCATGGAATCGGGCCGGAGCAGAATCGACCCCTCCATCTCCCCGCCATACCCCTTGCCGGAGAAACAAACCCCTTTCCGCCCCCGCAAAAGCCCCCACCAGGACGGCGCGACCTCCACCTCCGCAAACTGGAGGATGGGCTCACCCTGCGCCTCGGCCGCGGACACCCGACATCCGGTCGCCCGCAACCGCAGCAGGGGGGTCACCGCCACCTCATCAATGGCGAAACGGTAGCCGGGCAGCCTTTCCGCCAGCGCGCGCTCCGCATAATCGGCGGCCATGTCGGCCGGGAAACGGGTCAGCAGCGCCACCACGGTCACGAACAGGAGCCATGCCCCGAATCCCAGCCATTTTTTCCTGTCCGGCGTCAACCAGCCCATTGCCATATAACCCCTTGCCCCTCCGCTCACTCGAAGGTTGCAACCTGTAGAATGATATCAAGATACTCTTGCTGGCTCTTCGATTCCTGGATCGTTATCCGTCGGACGGTAACCACGTTCTGCGGCGACTCGACGCCGCGCAGGAAGGTCACCAGTTGCGACAAGGCGACCTTTTCGAGTTTCATCTCCACCAGGGCTTCGCGCCGCAAGCCTCCGCCGCTGCTCTCCGAAGGCTTCATATACTTGATGTTGGATTTGATCGCCGCGGCGTCGGCCGCCTCCTCCAGGAAGGAAAAAAGCGTGAACCCCTGGCCCCTCTTTTCCAGAAGCCGCTCGACCTCCAGGTACCCCTGCCGGGAAGCGCGATACTCGTCGCGCAAGAGCAGCATCTCCCGCAGGGCCGCCTCCTTGGCGCGGACCCCGCCGCGCAGGCCATCCACCCGGTCCAGAAAAGGGAACACGAGCAGCTGCGAAACCAGAAACAGCGCCGCCAACCCGCCGGCCACACCCACCAGAATTTTTTCACGCCTTGCTAGCTTCATGGCCAGGAACCGGTCGCCCTATTGGATCCGCAACTCGAACTGCACCTTGCTGCCGGTGCGGTCGAGGTTTGCCGAACTGATGGTTACTTCCCGAAACAACGGCGATGCCGCAAGGCTTTTCTTGATGCCGTCGACGTTATTGAAATTGTCGGTTTCCCCCTTGACGTTCGCCCCCTCCGGATCGACCGCCAGCCGGGATAACCGCACCGTGTACGTCGCCGGGATGCGGCCGGATATCTCCTGCAGGAAATCCAGCACCGTCATCTCGGCCCAGGCATTGGCGCGACCGGCGGCCGCCCTTTTGATCTCGTTGACCCGGGCCCGCATCTGCTGAACCGGATCGACGATCCTGGTCACCTCGGGCAGCGCTTCGCGGAAAACGGTTTTAATCCGGGCGTCCAGATCGCGGCCCCGCCGCTGCAGATAAAAATATTCGATGCCCAGATTGGCGCCGACCAAGGCGATCAACGCCATCGCAAAGGCCGCCCCCCAGGCGATCTCCCGCCTGTATCGGTGCAGGGGCCGGTCGACCGCGAAGGCGTCCTTGCGGAAATTGAAGCCGCCCGCCGCCCCGCGCCGGCCGCGCAGCGCCAGGGCCAGGGCCCCGTCCATCGCCAACGCGTCCCACCTGTCGGCAACCGCTTCGGCCAGACGCAGGGAAGCGCGGGCCGCGAGGTCGACCTGCGTGACCGGCAGCCCCAGCCCCTCTCGCAGGGCCCCCGCCATCCCGGCCGCGGCCGCGCCCGGACCGGTCACAAATACCCCCTCCGGCGCCAGCCGCTCGCCGTTTCCGCCGCGATGGGAATGGATGGTGGCGAGAACCGATCGGCAGAATTCCGCCCGCGCCGGTTCCGTTTCCATGTCGCCATCAACGGGGAGATCGCGGACCAGCACAATCCGCCCCTGCGCAAACAGCACCATGGTCCCGCCGCCGCCGACCAAATCGAGCAGCAGACCGCACGCCGGCGCGACATTCTCCCTGGCAAGCAGGCCCGCCAGGGGGACGGCCCGCACCTCCAAAACCGCCGGGTTTACCCCGGCCGCCTGCCAGTGCGCGAGATATTCGGCAAGAAACTCCTTGCCGGCGACGGCGGCCAGAACATCCGGCTGTGGCGACCGGTTCGACACCACGAAATCGGCCACCAAACCGTCGACGGCGACCGGCAGCATCGTCTCCAGTTCGTAGCCGATGGTTTGCGCGATCTTCTTGACCGACGCAAAGGGCATCTTCACCGTGCGAAAGGAGAGCCGATTAAACGGCATGACCGAGAGGCAGCCGCCGGCCACCACCCCGAGCTGATCGAGAACGGCGAACAACGCCTCCGCAAGCCCCGCCTCATCCGCCAGCGGCGCGGTGGCGACGCCGGACACCACCTGCCCCCGCAGGCCCGCCCTCACCGCCACCGCGACCACCATGTCATCGCGGATATCTATGCCGACCGTCGTCCCGATCATGCCATCCCCAGAAAAATCATCACCGATTCCCAATAACCTTGTAACTATCACTACTGATTTGATATTTCAATCAACTTGCCAGGACAGCACCTCGATTTTTTTCGCACCATGCCGCCGCACCGCCCCCCGCACGGTCCGCCGCATGCGGCCGTCGACGCCGGTGGCAACAATCTCAAAATACTCGCTTTTCACCACCGCGCCGACCAGATTCACATCGCCGCGGATATTGTGGTACCAGGCGGGACTGGAGAGATCGTTGGCCGGGTCCAGGCGGTACTCCGCCATCGCCTCGGCCGTCTCCATGTCCATATTGTCGGCAAGGGCCATCAACACCGCCGTGGGCGCGGTATTGATATTGACGACCCCTTCTCGCCCGTAAACCGTCAGACTCGAGGCGATGCCGGGGCTGCCCTCCGCGCCGTACAGCAGTTCCGCGCTCATCCCCTGCACCAACAGCAGTTCGTCCAGGGTTGCAATGGGCGCGTTCCGGCACCGGCAGGGGCGCGCCAAGGCCAAATACGTCGCGCTTTCCGCCCCGAAACGGGTCACCTCGTCATCGGCATCGATCCAATCCTTGACCGCGTCGACGATATTCTCCGCGTCATCCGCGCCGACCCCGCCCGCGGCCACCAGCAAACGCACAAAACTCCGCCGCACCTCCTCGTTATACTGGCCGTCCGCGCCCACCAGGGCATTCACCGGCAGCAGCCCCGACTGATCCCTGATCTCAATTTCACAGTCGCCGCCCAGCAGCAGGCCGGCGTCACCGGCCAAGCCCTCGGGCGAGGCCCATCCCTCGGTGAGCGCATCGTATCCGCTTGCATCGCCGTCAACGGCGAGAAGCGCGCGGGCATACTCAAAACCCGATCCGGCGCGCTCGGCGAGCCGCACGGAATCCCGCAGATTGGCGGCGGCCTCGTAATCCAGTCGCGTGGTGAGGCCGAAAGAAACCGTCACCGCCGTCAACAGGGCAATCACCAGCAAGGTGAGCAGCAACGCCATGCCGCGTTGATCTTTCAGCCGCCGGAGCATCGCGTCACTCCTCCTGCCGCTCGCCGCGGGCGGGCAGGACCACCGCCGTCCGAAACTTGAGCGGCCGGGTATCGCCGTTGCCGGCCTGAAATTGCAGTTCCACCGCGACCCTTGCCGGCAACCGCCCCTGCGAGGCAGGATCGGCGGTGTCCCAATGATCGTATTCCTCGCCACCTTCGGCGTAATAGGTGAAATTCACCCCGGCCAGGCGGTCGCACAGAACATACCCGCGCCCACCTTCCCCCCCCGCGCTTTCCGCCTCCGGCCGATCCTCCCGGTACAGGACGAGCCCCCCGCCCTCCGCCGCCGGCTGCACCGTATAGCTTATAACGGCAGGGCCGCCCGCCCCCCGCGCACCGGCAAGGGCCACATGCGCCAGCGACCGGAAACGAAGGGTATCCGCCGCCATTCCGCCCGCCACCTCGTCAACCCCTGCCAGCGCGACCTCCCCGGCCCCTGCCCCTGCCTCGGCCTCGGCCTCGGGCTCCGGCGGACCAGGCGGGATGGCCGCCGCCAGATCCTCGCCGATCCGCTCCATGGCGACCCGGGCCATCTGGTAGATCTCGGCCTGATCACGGGTGGCGCCGATAAGCCGGAAGGTGCCGCCGTAGGCGGCATAGATGGCGGCCAGCACGGTGCCGAAGATAAACAGGGCGACAAGGATCTCAAGAAGCGTAAAGCCGCGGCCGTCCGCCAGCGCGCGAGCCACGCCGCCCGCCCGCCGCGCCGCGCGTCGCCTCCCGCCCCCGTTCTCGCCTCCTTCGCCCCGCCTCAATGCAATCATCCGCCGGCATCGAAGCCGAATCTGGTAAGGACATAACGATACCGTTCCGGCTCGCCCCAACTGACCACCACGTCAACGCCCCGCAACAGGGCCGCGACCTCCGGCGAGGCCACGCCCGCCACGCTGCGCGGTTCAACCCGCCACCGGTATCCAGGAAAATCGTCGCCGAACCCGCCGCTGTCGGCTGTCGCGTCGGCAAGCCCGGCCGCAAGCAAGGCGGACATCTTTTCCTGGGCAAGCAAGGGCGCCGTGGTATAAAACCGCGCCTCGCCGGCAAGGGCAACGCTCTGGGTCTGCGAACCGAAGAGCGTGGTCAGGGCAATGGCAATGATCGCCACCGCGACCATCACCTCCAGCAGGGTGAACCCGCCCGACCGGTGACCGGCAACAACGTTGAGCCTCAACGCGCCTCCTCCATCGTCTGATAGCCGGCGGCAATCCGAACCCTGGCCAGGAACGGGCTGACGAAGAGGGTCACCGTCCGCCCATTCTCCTCGGCCAGATGGATTGCCGCCGGCGACGCGTATCCCTTTCTGCTCACGGACACAAACGTCGCCCCCGCATCCTGCCCCACCTCGTCCCCCGACCCGACATCCCTGATCACGACCCCGCCCGGCAGCTGGAACATCTCGGGGGGCTCGCCCTCACCCTCCCCGTCGCCCTCCCTGGCATACCAGACCCGCCTCTTTTCCAGATCAAAGCAGAGCCGATAATCGCTGTATTCCCGCACCGCCTTGCCGCGCACCTCCTGAATCATGCCCACCAGGCGACGGCTGCTGTACATCAGCTGATCACTGACCAGGGCGGAACGGAAGCGGGGTACACTGACCGCCAACATGATGGAGATCAGGACCATGACCACCACCAGCTCGATGAGGGTGTACCCCTTCTCGCAAGGCTTGCGGCGGCTCACTCCAGGTCCCAGTTACTGAGATCGCTGTTCTTCCCTTCGCCGCCCGGTTCCCCGTCGGCGCCGTAGCTCATCAGGCTGTAATCCCCCTTGTCGCCCGGACTCAGATAGATGTACTCGTTCCCCCACGGATCTTTCGGCACCCGCCCTTTTTCCAGATACCCCCCTTCGCGCCACCCGGCCGGCAGGTTCCCCACCGCCGGGGCCGTCACCAGCGCCTCCAGCCCCTGTTCGGTGGTGGGATAGGCGCCGTTGTCCAGGTAGTACAGCTTGAGCGCGGTCTCCAGGCTCTGGATATCCACCTTGGCCTTCATGCGCCGCGCCTCCTCCGGCCGCCCCATGATCCGGGGGCCCACCATGCCGGCAAGGATCAGCAGGATAACGATGACCACCATCAGCTCAATCAGGGTAAACCCCCGCGCGTTCGCCAGCAGGCGCGGGAACTCTCTTACGGTTGCCGGGAATTCCTTGTTCATCACTTCTCACCGAATCATTTGGTTCATTTCAAAAATAGGCAGGAGGATGGAGATGACGATGAAACCGACCGCGACCCCCATCACCAGGATCATGGCCGGCTCAAGCAAGGCGGTAAAGGCCATGATCCCGGCCTCCACCTCCCGCTCATAGACGTCCGCAACCTTGCCGAGCATGCCCTCCAGGCTGCCGCTCTGTTCCCCCACCGACAGCATCTGCACCACCATGGGCGGAAACCAGGCGCTGCCGGCCAGCGAACCGGTCATGCTTTTCCCTTCCCGGATATCCGCGATGGCCTCGTCGATCACCGCGGCCAATAAACGGTTGTTAACAATATTCCGGACGATCTGCAAGGCGACCAGCAACGAGACGCCGCTCTGCATGAGACTGGCCAGGGTCCGGCTGAAACGGGCGAGGGCGATCTTGAGGTTGATCGTACCCAGAATCGGCATCCGCAGGAGCAAACGGTCCCACTGGTGGCCGCCCCGCTCGCTCCGGATAAACCGACGCACCGCCAACACCGCCAGCAGCGTCAACAGCAGCAGCAACCACCAGTATGCCTGCAGGAAATGGCTCACCGCGAGCAGGATAACGGTGGGCAACGGCAGGGCCTGCTGCATCTCGACAAAGACCTGCGTGATCTTCGGCACCACGAAGGCGACCAGGGAGAAGAGCACCCCCGCGCCCACCACGGCCATGAAGACGGGGTAGGCGAGAGCGGCCCGGACCCGACTCTGCAGAAACTGCTGCCGCTCCCCGAACTCGGCGAGTCGATCGAGTACCACGTCAAGCGACCCGGAGGCCTCGCCCGCCCGCACCATGTTGACATAGACGTTGGAAAACAACCTCGGATGTTCGCCCAGGGCGACGGTGAGGCTGTTCCCCTCGTTCACCGTCTCCTTGACCTGGGCGACAATCCTCTTCAGGACCGGATTGTAAATCTGCCTGCCCAGGGTATCAAGCGCCCCCACCAGGGGGATGCCGGCGTTGACCAGGGTGGCCAGCTGCCGGGTAAACGCATGCAGCTCGTCGCTCTTCACCTTGCGCGAAAAAAACGCCGCCGGCGAAGACTTCCGGACGCCGGCGCCCTTCTCCCGGGCGACAGACTCCTTGATCGTCACCGGATAGACGCCGCCGTTGCGCAATTTTTGCCGGGCCGCGACAATGCTGTCGGCATCGATGATCCCGGACAACGATTTCC
>DHYT01000125.1:9566-15784 GCA_002415465.1 Desulfobulbaceae bacterium UBA5123 | reverse complement strand
TACTGAATTTTTACAGCTATTTATACTTTTCCTACAGACTCAACGACCGAGCTCAGCGGAAAACTGGCCGCAGGCCAGATTTTCCCCTGAAGCATTTTGTTAGAAACCTTTTTACTTGTTGGGTTGAAACTCACGAGAAATGAGTTTGTACCCTTTGGCTTCAAGGCAAAGATCTCTTAATTTTTTTATTCTTTCTTGTTTGGCATCTTCGCTTAATAATCCCTCTTGGGAATGCTTGTTCGCCTCAAACATGCACTCTGCATAATCTTTTTGTTCTTGCTCTGGTGTTGCCCCTGGCTTTTCCCAAACAGAAACAGTTTGGCCAGCAACGCAGCCAGACAGAAAAAATAATAAACAACTAGCAGCAATGAGTTTTCTCATGTTTCATCCCTTTTTGAATTTCGCACTACCGTGCCCAACATGTTTTTTTAATTCTTCGTTTGTAGAATGTATTATTTCCCCAGTGCTTGAGTCAATAACTACTTCTTTATATTGGTTTTTTTCTTTATCAATAATTCGTTCTTTTTTCATCCACTTACCATCTGACTTACTTACTTCATCACCAATGACAAATTCTTTTCGTGGATTTTTTTTGCTTGGGTAGTTTTTATCTTTCACCTTTCCTTTCAGGCATTCGCGGACAGTAATTTCTTCAGATATGCTTATTTTGATATTTTGCTTTGTTGAACCACAGCGAGGGCAAGGTGATGCCGGTTGGGAAAAGTCATTTGGTGGCAAATCGATAATTTGTCCACAGTTGCCACATGTCGCCGATCTTTGAGTCATGTTGTCGTGTGGTTTCTAACGTCCTGTATCAGCAGTGGCGCCAAAAGATATTGCCGCGTCAGCGCCGCCGCGCTTCTCGCCATCTGCTGTATACAATTGTTCGGTGTCTTTTCTTTATAATTGCAGTTTGGCGCTATGGTTTGACAATTATTAACTCTTCCGGATTTATACCGTCATGAACAAATAGCTCAGGAGTATCTTCTTCTTTGATACCCTCCAACATCAACATAGCTTTGCCTTGCTCAAATGCTTTTTGTACAGATAGTCCGAAACCAATGGCCGAATAAAACTGAGAGGCAAAAACACAAGCAGCATTGTCACCAATACTAGTATTCATGCCGATTGCTGCTTCAACATGCTCAACGACCGCCACTGCTTGGTTCTTTGAATAGCATGTATTAAAGAAAACTAGGCGGATGCTATCTGACGAAGCCATCATGGTTTGAACTATTGCTTCCTTACTCACAAGTTTGGTGTTGCCGTTTGCATCTTGAAAGACTATTTCATCTTGGTCTGATCCATGCCCGCTAAAATGCACAATTGCCGGACAATGCTCGTTAATAGCTTGCAAAATATCCATTGGTTGAACAGCCCAGCATGATTCTAGTTTTACTGAATCTCTGTGTTTTGTTTTTCTTATCATTTCTGCGATTGAACGTGCTTCATCGTCTAATCTCAATTGTTTTTGATCAACTGGATTAGAGGCGAGAAAAAGAACTACGATCTTTTCCGGAAGTTGTGGAATTCTTTCTAGCATCGTTTTGGTTTCAACATGAAGTCGATCATGTTTTGCAAGTGTGCTGTTCATTTCTGACATACGTTTTTTCTGTTTGCGCTCTTGCTTTTCTATTTCTTGACTACGTTTTTTTGCTTCTTTTTCTTCTTCCCTGGCTAATTTGCCTTGTTCTGTTCCAAGTTCTTTTTGCTTACGAGCAATTTTTTCTTCAATAGATGCAATTCTTTTTGCCACATTAGCTCTTTCCGTTTGGTGGCGCCCAATTTCGTTTACTTTAGATTTGATAGTGCTTTGCGTTTTTGTACGATTTATTGCCTCTTTTGCCTTCTGAATTTTGGAAGCTAAGTCAGCATCTTTTTTTATTTCTTTTGCCTTATCGATATGCAGTTTGGAAATTTCATCCTGCTTTCGTTGAACGCTTCTTCTATATGTGTCAATCATTGGCATTTAGTACACCTTGAAAAGATCATGAGTTTGTTTGGGTTATTTACACCGAACTGGCGTTATACCGCGCCCCTTAATTCGTTTATAGACAGATTCCGCCTAACACAATATTGGCTCATTCCGCATAGTAGGGTAAAATACGGAATTATACATCCGTTCGATAGGGAATCGTTATGCGAAAAGGTGAATAATGTCAAGTAAAAGCAGCTTTACTAGTTTTTGGGTAGCTACAAGGAGGCACTGGTCCTCGAGAGAGGGGAGACCCGAAAAAAGCGGAATGGTCTGTCCGCTAGGGGCGATGACTCGCGCGTTCATCCGGCGGGGCGATGAGGAGTAGAACCGCTGTCGATGTGACCAATCTTTTAGATGTCATGGCCGCCAGTGATAATTACCGGGACGGGCAGGCCAGTCAACTCGGGTTGCTGGCGGGGGGGCAGGAGTTACCAAAAAGCAGGGGGTCTGATGGCGTTATCGCCTTTGTGGTGCCTTGCTGCGGGGGAAGGCGTTACAGGCATTGATGGTGCCGGTGGCGGCATCGTTGTGGCCGTAACGTCTTCCCCTTTCAATCTCTTCAGTGGCTTTCAATCCATTTCTTGGCGGTATCGGCCTGGTCGCTCTTGGGGAAATCCTCCACCAGTTTCTTGTAGACGAGCTTGGCGGTTTCCACGTCCTTGAGCCGTTCAAAGGCGAGCCCTTGTTTGAGAAGCGCTGCCGGGGCCTTGGCGTGTTTCGGGTAGTCGGCGATCACCTTCTGGTATTCGAGGATCGCCAGTTCGTACTCCCGTTGCTTGAACAGGCAGTCGCCCACCCAGAAGCGGGCGTTGGGGGCCATCTCGCCCTTGGGTTCCTTGTCGAGGAAATCAAGGAAGGCGCTGTAAGCCTCCTTGTATTTGTGGTCACGGTACAGGGTGAGCGCCTTGTCGTATTTGGAGCCGTCGCCCTTGGGGCTTTCCGTGTCGTCATCCTTGGCGGTGGCGGTGGCGGTCGGCGGCGGGGTCGCGGCAGTGGCCTTGCCGCCGGTCATCTTCTTCTTCGTCTGCTCCGGGGCGATTTCCCTGAGCCCGGCGGGCGTCGTTTTGGCCGGTGCTTCCTTGGCGGCGGCGGTTGCCAGTTCCTTCTGTTGTTCCGCCCGCTCCTGTGCCGTCCTGGCCGCCTTGGCCGCGGAGGAGGCCTGATCCGTTGCCGCTTTGGCGGTGAGCTGCTTCAGGGTGTCGATCTCGCCCACGGTTGAGTTGAGCAGGTTGGCGAGCTTTTCAAGGTTTGCCTGCATCTCGGCAAGCTTCGTGTCGATTTGGGTTTTCAGTTCGTTGTTCTTGTCTTGAATCCGTGTTCCCATCTGCTTGTCGAGGGCGGCATCGCCTTCCTTGATCTTCTTGTCCATCTCGCGCAGTTGGCGGTTGTTTTCTTCAAGATGCCCCTTGATCTGCAGCATCTGCGCCTCGATGCTGTCCAAGGTGAGGCCCATCTGGGCCTGCCCCTTGTTCTGGGCGATGATGGCCTTCATGTCCCGCTCCATGACCGTCATGCGGGTTTCGAGATTGCGCACCCGCAGGTCGTCGGCGTTTGCCGAAGCGGTTACGCACAGCTGCGCGAATATGGTAGCAAGCGCCAGCAGTATGGCCAGGCATGGCATTGTTTTCTTCATCTCATCATCCTCTCGTGCTGATGGGTGTACTTGTCATTTAGGGGGCCTGGGCGACCACTGCGGGAAGGTCTGGTTGCCCTTCAGGTTGAAAAGCTCACGCATTCCCTTGCCGTTTTTGAAGATGGAGCAGGTTTTTTTCTCTCCCTGCCGTTCCCGCACGTACACGAGCTGATTGCCGTCCGGCGACCAGCTTGGTGTCTCATGGTTGCCCCAGCTGGTGGTGACGCGGGTTGACGCGCCGCCCTCGGGCGAGATCAGAAAGATGCTGTAGTTGCCCTCGTGCTTGCCGGTGTAGGCGATCAGGTCACCCTTGGGCGACCAGCTCGGCGAGGTGTTGTCGTCGCCATCGAAGGTGATGCGGCGGACATTCTTGCTCTTCATGTCCATCACGTAGACCTGCGGCCGGCCGGTGCGGTCGGAGACAAAGGCCAGCCGGCTGCCGTCCGGCGACCAGCTGGGCGAGACGTTGATGCCGGCATTGGCGGTGAGCCGGCGCAGGATCGCGCCCTTGGTGTCGATCTGATAGAGGTCCGGGGTGCCGTCCTTGGACAGGGTCACCACCATGGATTTGCCGTCCGGGGTCCAGGCCGGGGCCATGTTGAGCCCCTTGCGGCGCGAGATCGGCCGGGTGGTCAGCCCCTGGGTAAGGTTGGTGATGTAGAGGTCGGCGTTGCCGTGGTGGTAGGAGGTGTAGGCGAGCAACTGGCCGTCCGGCGAGAAGCGGGGGGAGACCGCCAGGTTGTGGTGATGGGTGACCTGACGGATGTTGTCGCCCAGCACGTCGGCGAGGTAGATCTCCTTGTTGCCGGAGAGGTCGGAGACAAAGGATATCTGGCTGCGGCTGATGCCGTTTTCGCCGGTGAGGGTGAGGATGACCTCGTCACAGAACTTGAGGACCATCTCGCCGTGTTTGTTGATCGGGCCCCGGTAGCGGCGGCCTAAAAGCATGCGGCCCTCGGTGAGATTGATGAGCCGCATTTCCAAAACGATCTCGTCGTCGTTGAGGGTGTATTGGCCGAGGACGGTGAAATCGACGCCCAGCGCCTGCCAGTCGGCATCCTGCCGACCCTGGTAGAGGTCGGGGGCGGTGACGTCGATGAAGCCGTGAAAGGTGAGGCCGCGACTCAGGGTGTCGGCCATCTTGATGCCGGCCGGCGACGCCTTGTCGGCCTTGCCCTTGTCGAGGAAATAGGGTACCGCCATGGGCACCTTGCGAATCTCGGCGGCGGTTATGTCGAGATAGACGCGCGCCGTTGCGGGGCGGGTCCAGGCCAGGGCGGCAAGGAGCAGGACGATGGTGGCGGTTATGGTCTTGTTGGTTGGCATGGGCTTTTAGGGTTGTTTGCTTTGTTTATGGAGCGCGCTTGTTGGCGTTTTCTGGCGAAAAGATCGCCTACAGCAGGTCTCCGGGGCGGAAGCGCAGGCCGAATTCGAGTTGCGATTCCTTCAGTTCGGGCGGAAACGGCGGCAGGGGCGAGGCGGCGGTCAGGGCCCTTTCCACGGCCTGGTTGAAGAATACATTGCCGGATTTCTGCTCGAAGGAATTTTTGGTGACGATTCCATCCTTGCGCACCTCGATAACCAGAACGGCCTGCAGGTCCGGCTTCCAGTTCTTGAGGTCCGGCAGGATGAAGTGCTCCTTGATCTTTGCGTAAACGGCGGCAAAGTACTGCTGCTTGGCCGCCGCCACGATGACGCCGCTGGATGCGCCGGCCACCGCCGCCGTGCCGGGGGACGTGCCCTGGCTTGATTTGGCGGTCACGTCGATGACCGGCCGGGGCTCGTTGTGCAGTGACTGGCGGATGGCGGAAAGGGCGTTGCTGACCGCTTTTTGCGCGTCTTTCTCGGCCTTCTTCGCCTGCTGCTCGGCCTGGAACTGCCGCCGGATGGATTCGATGGCCTTGAGATCCTGACTGGATTTCTGCCGGATCGGCCGGGTCGATATCGCCGCCGGCTCCGGCGCGGCGGCCGTTGCCGCGGATTCGGCGGGCCTGGTCTCGACCGCCTGCATCTCGGCGGGTTTCGCCTCGGGGGGAGTCGGAGCCTCGACCTTCTTTACCGCCTGCGGCCGTGGCGCCGGGCTGCCGGCCGGTTCACTGACCGCGACCAGGTTGACGGTGTATATCTCGGGCATCAGGGGACGCCGGTCAAGCAGGTACGGTGAAAAGATGCCGATCAGAAAGGTGCCGAGATGGACGGCAACCGCCAGGCCCATGGCGATCTTGGCCTGTTTGCCGGCTTCCTCCCGGTCTGTGAGCGGGTCAAGAAATTCCGATCCGATCATGGATTGTCTATCTCTCTTCCGGTGGCTGGGTGATCATGCCGAGCTTGTCGAAGCCGGAATCCTTGATGGCCGCCATGACCTCCACCACCAGCCCGTAGGGAACCTTGCGGTCGGCCTTGAGGAAGATGGGGCGGTCCTTGTCGGTGGCCGCCAGTCTTGTCAGTTGCTGCCGGAGCAGGTCACGATCGCCCTTGATCTTGTCGATGAAGATGACCCCCTTCGAGGTGACGGTGATGGTGACCGGTTTTTCTTTTTGCGGCAGCGGTTTGGCGGTGGTTTCCGGCAGGTCGACGTCAACGCCCTGGGTCATCATCGGCGCGGTG
>DHYT01000125.1:0-9527 GCA_002415465.1 Desulfobulbaceae bacterium UBA5123 | reverse complement strand
ATCAGCAGCACCAGCATCACGTCCACCAGGGGGGTGACGTTGATATCGGCCACCAGCCGGCGGCGGCCGTTTCCGTTGCCAAGCATTGCGCCCATCGCGGATCGCCTCAGGAAAGCCGTGACATCAGATCACGTTCTACCAGATTCAGGAAATCGGCGGCAAAGCTTTGCATGCTGTTTTCCAGGTTATCCAGCTTGTTGGAGTAGAAATTGTAAAAGACCACCGCCGGGATCGCCACCGCCAGGCCGGCCGCGGTGGCCACCAGGGCCTCGGAGATGCCGGGGGCGACAACGGCCAGGGTGGCCGAGCCGCGCATGCCGATGTCCTGAAAGGCGGCCATGATCCCCCAGACGGTGCCGAACAGGCCGATAAAGGGGGTGGCGCTGCCGGTGGTGGCGAGAAAGGAAAGGGATTTGCCGAAGCGGTGCATCTCGTGCGCCATTGCCTTGTTCATGGTCCGCTGCAGGTTGTCCATGTGGGCAAGGCGGGTTTTCAGGGTTTCCTCGCCGCTGCTGTCGCCCTGGCTGCGGCTCAGTTTCTGCAACTCGGTGTAGCCGTGCCTGAAGACGGCGGCCTCCGGGCAGAGTTCGAGTTTTTGCGCGGTCTTGTTTGCCTCGGCAAGGTTTTTTGATTGCCAGAAGGTGTCCAGGAAGTCGTTGGAGAGTTTGCTCGCGGTCTTGAAGAGCAGATGCTTTTGAAAGATGACGTACCAGGAATAGAGGGAAAAGCCGAGCAGCAACAGCATGACCAGTTTTACCACCAGCCCGGCGGTCCAGAACATTTGAAAAAAGTTAACCTGTTGCACGAAACGTTATCCTTAAAATTATAAAAATATTATCATCGGGGAGGGGCGGTCGGCGCAGCCGGTCTCCTGCGTTGCAGGCTGGCTGAGGAGTCCCGTCGGGGACGGTAACCGGAGGCTTGCGCAAATATCGCGTCATTTTATATACTTTTCCCTTTTCTGTCAATGCGCCTTTCTGGGTGGGATGGTCTTTGTCGGCCCTGCTCGAGGCGGGAAATGCTCTTGTTTTTCTGTCTATTTTTTTTGACAACCCATGGCAAAGAGGGTATTCCTTTCTAGCCCGCCGGGAGGGGTGCTTTCCGGTGGTGAAAATCGTTTGCAATATACCCCCACAAAGCAGGAATACGTTATGAAAACCATACGGATAGGGTTGATCGGTTTCGGCACCGTCGGCAGCGGCACCGCCGAGGTATTGCGTCTGCAGGCGGATCGGCTGCGCAAGCGGACCGGCTGCGCGTTTGTCTTGAAGACGGTGGCCGACATCAGCTGCCAGGCGTTGCCCGAGCAGTTCAAGGGGATCAGGCTCACCAAGGATGTCAACGAGATCTTCGCTGATCCCGAGATCGATATTGTCGTCGAGTTGATCGGCGGCATCGAGCCGGCCAAGACGTTTCTGCTCAAGGCCATCGCCGCCGGCAAGCACGTGGTGACCGCCAACAAGGCGCTGATCTCCCAGCACGGCCGGGAGATCTTCGAGGCGGCGGCGGCGAAAAACGTCGAGGTGGGCTTCGAGGCCAGCGTCTGTGGCGGCATCCCGTTGATCAAGGCCCTCAAGGAAGGGCTGGTCGCCAACCGCATCGAGTCGGTGATGGGGATCGTCAACGGCACCGCCAACTATATCCTCAGCCAGATGACCGATTTCGGCAAGGGGTTTGCCGAGGTGCTGAAGGACGCCCAGGCCAAGGGGTTTGCCGAGGCCGATCCGACCTACGACGTCGAGGGGATCGACACCGCCCATAAACTGGCGATCATCATGACCATGGTTTACGGGATGACCATCAGCCTCGACGATATCAGCATCGAGGGCATCTCTTCCATCAAGCCCATCGACATCGCCTTTGCCAAGGATTTCGGCTATCGCATCAAGCTGCTCGCCATCACCCGCAACCACGGCGATCATGTCGAGGCGCGGGTGCATCCGACCCTGGTGCCGGAAACCCACATGCTGGCCAGCATCAACGGCGCTTTCAACGGCGTGCATTTCCATGGCGACATGGTGGGCGATGTGCTGCTCTACGGGCTCGGCGCCGGCAAGATGCCCACCGGCAGCGCGGTGGTCGCCGATATTGTCGATATCGGCCGCAACATCGTCAACGGCGCGGTGAACCGGGTGCCCTCGCTGGGCTACCAGCCGGCCGAGATCAAGCCGCGCGCCATCACCCCGCTGTCGAAGCTGCACGGCTCCTACTATTTCCGGATGTCGGTGCTCGACAAGCCCGGCGTGCTGGCCGCGATTGCCGGCACCTTGGGCAAATACGGGATCAGCATCGAGTCGGTGATCCAGAAGCGGCGGCATGACACCGCAAGCGTGCCGGTGGTGATCTGGACCCACGAAACCGACGAGTCGGCGGTGCAGCAGGCGCTGGCCGAGATCGACGCCATGGATTTCTGCACCGACAAGACCGTCAAGGTGCGGATCCTTGAGGATCAGGAAGGTTAAGTCATGAAGTATCTCATTCTGGTCGGCGACGGCATGGGCGATCTGCCCATGGCCGAACTGGGCGGCCGCACCCCGCTGGCGGCGGCGCGCACCCCGGCCATGGATCGACTGGCCGCCGACGGGGAACTCTACCTGTTGCGCACGGTGCCGGAGGGGTTTCCGCCCGGCAGCGATGTCGCCAACCTGTCGCTGGCCGGCTACCGGCCTGTTGAGTGCTATACCGGCCGCGCCCCCCTTGAGGCCGCGAGCATGGGGGTGGAGCTCGCCGTCGGCGAGATCGCCTTCCGCTGCAACCTGGTCACTGTTGCGCAGGGCGATGACGGCGGCTTGACCATGGTCGATTACAGCGCCGGCCATATCACCACCGGCGAGGCCAGGCAGCTGATCGAGGCCCTGCAGCGGGAACTGGGCAACGACCTGGTTCGCTTGTATCCGGGCGTCAGCTACCGGCACCTGCTGGTCTACAGGGGGGAGAGCAACGGCCTGGTGACCGTGCCGCCCCACGATCATACCGGCCGGGAGGTTGGCGGGTACCGTGATCGGTACCGGGTGGTGCCGCCCTTGGCGGAGTTGATGGCGAAGGCCGCGCTGATTCTGGCCGACCATCCGGTCAATCTGGCGCGGGTGGCCAAGGGGCTCAATCCCGCCAACGGGGTGTGGCTCTGGGGCGAGGGCAAGGCGCCGTCCATGCCGACCCTTGCCGACCGGTTCGGGATCAGCGGCGCCTTGATCTCCGCGGTTGATCTCCTGAAGGGGATCGGGGTGTACGCCGGCATGGAGATCATCAATGTCCCCGGCGCCACCGGTTATCTCGACACCAACTATCAGGGCAAGGTGGATGGCGCGCTCGGCGCCCTCAAGAGCAAGGATCTGGTATTCGTCCACGTCGAGGCCCCGGACGAGGCCGGGCATCAGGGGTTGTTGGCCGAAAAGATGCAGGCCATCGAGGATTTTGATCAGCGCATCGTTCAGCCCATCGTCGATGGCCTTGCCGGCACCGATTTCAGGTTGGCGGTGGCCATGGATCATTTCACCCCCCTTGCCATCCGCACCCATTCGGATCAGCCGGTGCCGGTGATTATCTATGATTCCCGACGCCAGGGCAAGGGCAGCGGTTTGCCCTATACCGAGGAGGCCGTTGCCAAAAGCGGCGGGCAGCTTGCCGACGGCAGGCATTTCCTGGAAGTCTTGCTGGGCAGATGAGTCGGACGCTTGCGGAGGGGTGATGCGCGAACCGTTTATCCATCGTTGTAGCTGCCGGGTGTTGTACGGCGATACCGACGCGGGCGGGGTGGTCTATTACGCCAATTACCTCCGCTATTTCGAACAGGGCCGGACCGAACTGATGCGAGCGCACGTCATGCCGTACAGCGAACTCGAACGGCAGGGCATCATCATGCCGGTGGTGGAGTGTCAGGCCCGCTACAAGGCCTCGGCCAGATACGATGATCTGCTGTTGATCGAAACCGGCGTGGGAGCGGTGAAGCCGATTTCATGCCGATTTGAGTACCGTATCCTTCGCGAAGCGGATGGGCGGTTGCTGGTGCAGGGATACACGGTGAACGCGGCCGTGGATCGCAACGGCAAGCTGGTGCGGTTTCCCGAGGGGCTTCTCGCCGGTTTGCAGGCGTTGTGAGCTGCTCGCGGCTTAGTTTTGCGAGTTGTATCGGTCAGGGTTTGGCCACGGGAATAAATGTCATTTCGGAGAGGTATTTATTCCCCCAAGAGCCTTGACTTTAAAAGTAAAAGTGGTATGTTGTTCAGACCGTGACGCGGGGTGGAGCAGTCCGGTAGCTCGTCGGGCTCATAACCCGAAGGTCAGAGGTTCGAATCCTCTCCCCGCTACCAAATGGAAATCAAAAAGGGTTACAGCCTTTCGAGCTGTAACCCTTTTTTTTTATTCATTTTTCGGCACGGGGGGCGGGTTTCACGCGCTGACCTGGTTCTTGCCAAGTTTTTTGGCCTTGCTCAGGGCCTGTTTGCCCTGGCGGAGAAGCTCCTCGGAGGTGACGGCGTTTTGCGACGAGGCGATGCCGGCGCTCACCGTCACCGAGAATTTGTTGCCGGCATGGTCAAAGGTGCGCGAGGCAACCAGTTGCCGGAATTTTTCCGCGACGGTCAGGGCGTTTACGGTGTCGATGTTGGGCAGGATCATGGCAAACTCGTTGCCGCTGTAACGGCAGACCTGATCGTTCAACCGCTTGTACTGTTGCAGGATCTTGCCGATTTCGACGATAACGGTATCGCCGGTGGCGCGGCCGAACGAATCGTTGATGGTGGTAAATCCATCCAGATCGAGGAGCAGCAGAGCCAGATCGGTTTCATACCGCTTGGCGCGCTCGAATTCTATCTCCAGCACATCAAAGAAATGCTGACGGCTGCAGACCCCGGTGAGGGTGTCGGTTGTATGCATCTCCGCCATCTTGGCCTTGGCCTGCTGCACTTCCTTGTGCAGGTGGAATTTTTCCATGGTGTTTGCCAACACCCGTTTCAACACCAGGTATGAAACCTTTTCCTTGTTGATGAAGTCATAGGCGCCGGCCCGGAGCAACTGGGAGGTGAAGATGGCCTCGTCGTGATCGGTGGTCAGCACCGTGGGGATGTCCAGCACCAGGGTGCCCAGGTGGGTCAGAAAATCCATCCCGGTGCCGTCGGGCAGGAGGTGATTGAGGAAGATCATGTCGAAGTTGTCCTGCCGGAAGGTCTCAAGCCCTTCGGCGATGCCGCGCGCCCTGGTGATCTCGATGTTGGTGTCTTCCTGTAAAAGTTCGCGGATGAGACGGGCAAAGGCGTCGTCGTTCTCGATATGAAGGATCTTCAATGTCTGATCGAGGTTGATGACGTCGTGGTCGCGGTCATGGGCGGTGAGTTCGTAACGATTGATCGACTTGATCTTTTTGACGATTTCGCTGATTCGCTGCCCCGCCTTCTTGATATCGGCGATGTGGCGGAGGCGCCGTTCGGGATTTTCGTGATCCATTTCCAGGATGTTGATGCCGAAAAGCAGGGCGGTGAGGGGCTGGCTCAGTTCATGGGCGGTGGCGCCGGCCATCTGCAAAAGGACGTTGAGCCGTTCCTCGGCCAGAACCCCCTTTTGCTGATCAAGGATTTTTTCATTGGCGTTCTGCAATTCCTTGTTCGCCAGGTTGAGGGCCTCCTTCTGCCGGTGCAGTTCTAGGAAGATATTGACCTTGCTCTTGAGGATGTCGGCGTCCAGGGGTTTGAAGAGATAGTCGACGGCGCCGGTTTCGTAACCCTTGAAGATCTGTTTGTCTTCCTTGCCGATGGCGGTGACGAAGATGATCGGGATGTCGCTGGTGGCATCGTTTTGTCGCAACAGGGCGGCGGTTTCAAAGCCGTCCATCCCCGGCATCATGACATCGAGGAGGATGAGGGCGAACTGGTGTTCAAGGGTGAGCGCCAGCGCCTCGTTGCCGGAGGAGGCCATGATCAGTTCGGTCTCCAGGCCGCTCAATATTCGCTTCATGGCGATGAGGTTCTGCCGCCGGTCATCGACCACCAGGGTTTTAGGTTTTTCGGTTTGCATTGGTTGCCGCTCAGCTGGTTTTGGTTTTGTGGGTCGTTGTCGTTGCCAGCGGGATGGCCGGGCCGTCAATCCCGGCCAGGAAGCCGCCGATCCGTTCCAGGGGCAGAATCGCATCGATATCGGCGCATTCGATGGCGGCCAGGGGCATGGCCGGCACCTCGGCTTCCGATGGGTCCTGGACCATGGTATAGCCGCCGTATTCCTTGATTTTTTTTATCCCGCGGCTGCCGTCGCTGTTGGCGCCGGTGAGGATGACGCCGATGAGCTGTTCGCCGAGCACCGCCGCCGCGCTTTCAAACAGCACGTCGATGGACGGCCGGGAAAAGTTGACCGGCGGGGCCACCGACAGGGGAAGGGGGCCGGGTTCCTCGATGAGCAGATGATAGCCGGCTGGCGCCAGGTAGACGATGCCGGGCTTGAGCGGTTCCTTGTCGATCGCCTCCTTGACCGGCAGGGGGCATCTTTTGCCGAGGAAAACCGCCCGATAGCCGTCTGTCCCTTCCTCCTTGACATGCTGAACGATGACCACCGGGGCCGGGTAGTTTTGGGGCAGCCGGGAGAGAATCGTCGCCAGCGCGGTCAAGCCGCCGGCCGAGGCCCCGATCACCACGGTGCGATATTGTTCAGCCAAGCACCCCCTCCGTGCGAGCATAGTTCTTGCGATAGATATTGTTTTTTCTCGAAACAGGGTCAAAGGTATCCGCGACGCTTGAAAACTGCAGCGACTCCTTGGCGCCCAGGCAGAGAAAACCGCCGGCGCAGAGGCTTTCCGCATAGAGATCGAGAACCCGGTTCTGCAGATCCTGGTCAAAATAGATCAGGACGTTGCGACAGAGGATCAGGTTCATCTCGCCGAATACCGAATCGGTGGCGAGGTTGTGGTGCGAAAAGACGATGTTCCGCTTGAGGCCCTCGTTCATCTTGGCGCCGTCGTACTTGGCATGATAGTAATCCGCGAAGGATCCCCTTGCCCCGGTTTTATTGTAGTTGGCGGTGTAATTCTTGATCTTGTCCAGCCCGTAGATGCCGTCCCTGGCAATGGCAAGGGAGCGGTTGTTGTAATCGGTGGCATAGATCTGACAGCGATCGTAAAATTTTTCCTCCTGGAGCAGGATGGCCAGCGAATAGACCTCCTCGCCGGTGGCGCAACCGGCGCACCATATCTTCACATAGGGCCAGGTCTTGAGCTTCGGGATGACCTTTTCCCGCAGTTCTTGAAAAAAATGCGGGTTTCTGAACATGTCGGTGACCGTGATCGACATGTCCAGCAGAAAAAGGTCAAAGGCCGCCTGGTCGTGGAGCAGCACGGGGATCAGCTCGGAGATATGGGCGAGCTTCTGGCGCCGGAGCTGCATGTCGAGGCGCCTGGCCAGCGACGCCCGCGCGTAATGGCGGAAATCATAGCCATATCGGCGAAAGATCGCCTCAAGCAGAAGCTCTGTTTCCAAGCGCTTTGTCTTTTCACACTCCTGGCGGTGCATGGCTCCTCCCCGAGACCTGCGGCATGAAGGACATTACTTGAAAAGCCATACCCGCATCAGGGAGAGGAGCCGTTCCTGATCGATGGGTTTGGCCAGGTAGTCGTCGGCGCCCGCTTCCAGGCAGAGCCGCCGGTCTTCCGGCATCGCCTTGGCGGTGAGCGCGATAACCGGCAGGTCCTTGAAGCGGGCCAGCTTTTTGATCCTGCGGGTTGTCTCGTAGCCGTCCATAACCGGCATCATGATATCCATCAGCACCATGTCGAAGGTTTCGGCGCCATCCAGCTTGTCCAGGGCCTGCTGGCCGTTGGCGGCCATGGCGACCTGCATCCCGAGTTTTTGCAGGAGGCCCGAGAGGGCGAAGGTGTTGCGCATATCGTCATCGACCAGCAGGATTTTCTTGTTAACGAAGACCTCGTCCCGGTCATGGATCATCTTGATCATCGCCCGCTGCTCGGGCGGGAGGTTGGCGGTCATGCTGTGCATGAACAGCGACACCTCGTCCAGCAGCCGTTCATTGGACTCGGCCCCCTTGACCACCACCGTGCGGGCGTGGGGCCGCAGCCTGTCGTTTTCCTCGGTGGTCAGATCGCGGCCGGTATAGACGATGATCGGGACCTTGGCGATGCCCTCTTTTTTTTCGATCCTGGCCAGCAGGTCGAAGCCGCTCATGTCCGGCAGGCCGAGGTCAAGAATAATGCAGTCAACCGGTTCCGAGTCGAGCAACTGGCAGGCCGTCTCGCCGCAATCGGCGGTGATTATCTCGATGCCCTGCGGAGTCAGGAGTTTTGTGATATCGTCGCGGCTTACCTGGTCGTCGTCCACGAGCAGCAGTCTTTTGCAGCCGCCATGGATGATCTCCTCGAACTGGCTGAACACCTGATCGAGCTTTTCCCTGGTGGCCGGTTTGGTCAGAAAGCCCATGGCGCCCTTGAGCAGGGTCTGGGAGGATTGATCGCTGGCCGAGATGATGTGGACCGGGATATGGCGGGTGTCCAGGTCGTCCTTGAGGCTTTCCAGGACAGTGGTCCCGTTGAGATCGGGCAGCCCGAGATCGAGGATGATCGCCTTGGGCTGGTACTCCTTGGCCATGAGTATGCCGGATCTGCCGCTGCCGGCGGCAAGCGCCTTGTAGCCCTTGTCGCGCGCCATCTGCAGGAGGATTTTGGCAAAGGTCTTGTCGTCTTCGATGATCAACAGTGACTTGTCGCCGCTGCGGGTCGTCTGCCGATCGTCGTTGATAAAGCTTTCCGGCACCAGGGGGGCGGCCGGCGCGGGTTGCCGGGGCGACGGTTCGAGCGGGCCAGGGCGGCCGCTGATGGCGGTCGGTGGATTCGCGGCGGGCTCAGCCGGCGAGCCGTTGAGCGGCAGATAGAGCGTAAAGGTGCAGCCTTGGCCCGGCCGGCTGTCGAGTTGAATCTCGCCGCCGAGCAGCGCGGCCAGTTGCCGGGAGATGGTGAGCCCAAGGCCGGTGCCGCCGTAACGTCTGCTGGTTGAGCCGTCGCCCTGGCGAAAGGCTTCAAAGATCGCTTCCTGTTTGTCGGGGGAGATGCCGATGCCGGTGTCGATAACCGAAAAACAGAGGACCCCCTCGTTGTCTTGCAATTCATATCGTAGGTATTTCGTGTCGGCGGGGGCTGGTTTGACTTCCAGGGTAACCGATCCGTGGCTGGTGAATTTAATCGCGTTGCTGAGCAGGTTGTCGAGGATTTGGTTGAGGCGCTGCTCGTCGGTGTGGATGGTTTCCGGCGCGGCGGGATCGAAGAGCAGCGCGAAGGCAAGCCCCTTTTCCTGGGCCAGATGGTTGAAGCGGTCTTCGAGGTGGTGTTTGATGGCGGTAAGGTGCAAATTTTCGGGGTGGATTTCAAGCCGCCCCGCTTCAACCTTGGAGAGGTCGAGGATATCGTTGATCAAATCCAGCAGGATTTTTCCGCTGGATGAGATGGCTTGTAAATGTTTTTTTTGCTGTACACCGGTTATTTCTTTTTCCAGTATTTCGCTGAATCCCAGGATGGCATTCATGGGGGTACGGATTTCATG
>DHYT01000201.1 GCA_002415465.1 Desulfobulbaceae bacterium UBA5123 | reverse complement strand
CGGCTGAGGGTGTTGTCGTGGCGGACGTTGGTGGGTACATCGATGCCGTGCAGCATCATGTTGGTCATGGCCAGCATGTGCGGCAGCGGTTTTTTTTCGACGCCATTGATGCCGGCCTGCAAGGTTGCTTTGTCTTCCCTGGTCCGCACCTGCTGTTCCAGGTGTTCGATGGCGCAGGTCAGGAAGCCGCCGGTACCGCAGGCCGGGTCAAGAATCTTTTCGCCCAGTTGCGGGTCGATCATGTCGACCATGAATTGGGTCACCGCCCGGGGGGTATAGTATTCGCCGGCGTTGCCGGCGGATTGCAGGTCGGCGAGAATCTTTTCGTAGATGTCGTTGAACAGATGCCGGTCTGCCGAGGAGTTGAAATCCACATCCTCCTCGATGGTGTTGATCACCTGGCGCAGGAGGTGGCCGGATTTCATGTAGTTGTAGGCATCCTCGAAAACCGAACCGACCACCTTGCCGTATGGCGAAACCCCGGCAGTGGTTGCCAGTTTCTTCAAGGCCGGGAAGAGATCGTTGTTGATGAAATCGATCAGGTCGTCGCCGGTTTCTCCCTCCGGGTCCTTGGCCCAATTCGACCAGCGGAAACGGCTCGGCAGGGGGGACTTGTAGGCGGGTACGGTGATCTGCCACTCCTGCTCCTTGTCGTCGAATATTTTCAGGAACAGCAACCAGACGATCTGGCTGATCCGCTGGGCATCGCCGTCGACACCGACATCCTTGCGCATGATGTCCTGGATGGTTTTGATCAGGGTTGTTAATGACATGGATGTGTTCTCTCCAGTTCTTCATTCTTGTCATTCCCGCGCAGGCGGGAATCCAGAAATTTCAAATCAATGTTTCGTACAATTCGTTCCAATCAGGGTTCTGCCCTTCTATCAAGCGCAGCTTCCAAGCCCGGTTCCATTTTTTGAGCTGCTTTTCGCGGCTGATTGCGGCTTCCATATCTTCTAGCTGTTCGAAGTACACCAGACGGTGTACGCGGTATCTTTTGGTGAAGCCTTCGGCATGATCGTTTTTTTGGCTGGCAAGGATATAAACACAAGGCTGCTTCATTTCACCTTCATGGATTCCCGCCTACGCGGGAATGACGGGCAGAAAAGTAGAGCGCCTCTTCAAGTTCTTTTACCGCCTGTTGATATTGCGTAAGCCCCCCGAAGGTGCGGATAATTTCCATGGGGGTGCCCAACTCCGTAAAGGGCGTGATGGTCAGGATCTGGGTTTCCTCGATCTGTTCGATCCCCTCGTCGGCGTATTTGTCCAGGATGGCTTCCAGCACCCGACGGGCCTGCTCGCCATACTTGCTGAAATAATTGCGTTTCCTTACCTGCTCGGCCCGTTCCCGGCGGGTGAGCGGCGGCATTCCCCAAGCCACATGGCAGACCAGATCGAAGGGGTCACAGTCCCGGCCGATCTCTTCCGCCAGGGCATCGAAGAACACCCCCTCGGTGGACAACTCCTCGATGACGGCCTGCTTTTTTTTCGTACTGCTCCAGCGCCGCAGGAAATCATCCAGGGAGGCAAACTCTTTTGTCAGGGTTCTGCGGGTGTAGTCTTTCAACGATTCGGTAATCAATTTGCCGTTGGCGTCAAAATACTGAACCCGTTCCGCAGCCACCTTCACCTCGACGTTGGCGACGACATAGCGCCGGACCCCAGGGCCATCCTTGCCGGGGTCGGGTTCCGCCGTGCCGGACCAAGCATCCGGGATTGCGCCGGGGTATGTTTCGCCGCCATCGGGTGTCTCTTCCTCGGATGTGTCGGGCGGGACCGGAGAGGCATCAGGATGCGCCGGGACATATATCTGTACCGGGTCACCGTCGAAATCGGGATCGGCAAAAAGCTCGGTGGCTTTCTTGAAATCGATGATGGTGAAGTAATACTTGCCGTAATCCTCGTTGATGCGGGTACCTCGGCCGATGATCTGCTTGAACTCGGTCATGGACTGGATGCGCTGGTCGAGAACGATCAGCTTACAGGTCTGGGCATCGACCCCGGTTGACATCAATTTGGAGGTGGTGGCGATGACCGGATATCGGCTTTCGGGAAAGATGAAGTTATCAAGCTCGGCCTTCCCCTCTTCGTTGTCACCGGTGATGCGCATCACGTATTTGGCATTTTCTGCCGCTAAGTCGCTGTTCTCGTTGACCAGGGCCTGGCGCATCCGCTCGGCATGATCGATGTTCTCGCAGAAGACGATGGTTTTGTCGAAGCGGTTGGTCCGGCGCAGGAATTCGCTGATTTTTTTGGCCACCAGCCGGGTGCGTTTTTCAAGGACCAGGGTCTTGTCGAAATCCTTTTGGTTATAGATGCGGTCCTCGATCTCATTGCCGTACTTGTCCAGCATTCCCTTATCCGGCCGCCAGCCGGTCAGGTCTTTGTCCAGGTCGATACGCACGACCTTGTAGGGCGCGAGAAATCCATCGTCAATGCCCTGGCGGAGGCTGTAGGTGTAGATGGGGTCGCCGAAATAGTCGATGTTGGAGACCTCCTTGGTCTCCTTCGGGGTCGCGGTCAACCCTATCTGGGTGGCGGCATGAAAGTATTCGAGGATTTCGCGCCAGGCCGAGTCGGCGGCGGCACTCCCCCGATGGCACTCGTCGATGACGATCAGATCGAAAAAATCCGGGCTGAACTGTTTGTAGATGTTCTTTTCTTCCTCGTTGCCGGTAACCGCCTGATAGAGGGAGAGATAGATCTCGTATGACTTGTTGGCCTGACGTTTCTGAATCTTGGTCATGGCCGGGCCAAAGGGCTTGAAGTCGTTGGTCATGGTCTGGTCGACCAGGATATTGCGGTCGGCGAGGAACAGAATCCTTTTTCGCGCCTTGGCCTTCCACAGACGCCAGATGATCTGAAAGGCGGTGAAGGTCTTGCCGGTGCCGGTGGCCATAACGAGGAGGATGCGGTTTTGCCCCCTGGCGATTGCCTCGATGGTCTTGTTGATAGCGAGGAGTTGATAGTAGCGGGGCGTCTTGTTGCCGCCGTCGCTGTAATAGTCCTGGGTGACGAGTTCTTTCTGCGGCTCGGTCAAGCCGGAGTGGGATGCCCACCATTGCCAAAGGGTATCGGCAGAAGGGAACTCGTGAAGGCTCAGTTCACGCTCGATAATTCCGTCGGTCGCTATCTTGTTGTGGAACAGGAAGCCGTCGCCGTTGGAGCTGAACACGAATGGCACCTGCAACATCTCGGCATAGCCCATTGCCTGTTGCATGCCGTCGCCGACGGTGTGGTTGTTGTCCTTGGCTTCGATGATGGCAATGGGGATGTTGGGCTTATAGAAGAGGACGTAATCTGCGCGTTTGTGTTTGGCGCGGGTATGAAGCTTGCCGCGAACGATGATCCTGCCACTGGTAAGCGGGAACTCTTCGCGAATCTGCGTGGCAACATCCCAACCGGCCTGCTCCAGCGCCGGGGTGATGAACTTCGTGCAGATATCGCGTTCCGAGAGTTGTTTTTTATTCATCGCTGGAGCCCGTTACTCTTCCACAAAGAAATCCGCATTGATCTTCTTTGGTTCGCAGGGATCGTCGGTGGCGGCGTGCCGCTCGCCGGTCAGCACCGCAAGTTCCGCGGCGTTCACCCCTTCGTCGGCAGGGCGTTTGTCTGGTTCGGCGGGGAGCCGCAGCTTGCTTATCTTGCCCATGCCAGGGCCTGTTGCTCGGCGACGGCGCGCAGCAGGTCCGGGCCGACGGCCCGGTGGGCGGCGGTCATCGCCTCCATCAGCGCGTTATAGAGGAGGCGGTTGATCTCGCGGGGGATGCCCCGGCTCAGCTCGTGGATCACCGGGTAGCTGCCGGCGGGCAGGAGATCGACCTTGCCGCCGCATTTGAGAATCCGGTATTTGATGTACTGCTCGGTTTCCTCCGGGCGCATCGGCGTCAGTTCCACCATGAAGGTGATCCTTCCCCGCAGGGCGGCGTAGCCCGGCGCGGCCAGCCTGCGCTTGAGGCCCGGCTCGGCGATCAGCAGCACGGTGATCAGTTTCTGTTTTTCCGTTTCCAGGTTGGCCAGGGTGCGGAGGAGGTGCAGGCCGTCGGCCTTCAGGAAATGCGCCTCGTCGATCACCACCACCAGCCGCTTGCCCTGGCGGTGCAGGGCCAGGGCCTTTTCCTGGATTTGTGCCAGCCGGTGCTGGGTCAGGCGGGTGGGCCTTTCTTCCCCCAACTCGTTGAGCAGGGCCTCCAGCAGCACCCCCTTGCCCATGCCGGGATAGGCGTAGATCAGCGCGGTTTCGTGACTCCGCCGGTCGAGGTCGCGGAGGGAGACCTGCGC
>DHYT01000016.1 GCA_002415465.1 Desulfobulbaceae bacterium UBA5123 | reverse complement strand
TGGTGGGGGTGAGGTCGCGGATGGAGGCGATGAGCCGCTCAACCTGCTGCGGGTCCCGCAGGTCCACCGTGCAGACGCGATGGTTGCCGGCCATGGCCGTCACCTCCTGCCGCAGGCGGGCCGATTCCTCCGGCCAGTCGAAGCAGGTGAAGACCACCGTTGCCCCGGCCTCGGCCAGGGCCATGCCGATTTCCTTGCCGATCCCTTTCGCCGCCCCCAGAACCAGAGCGGTCTTGCCGCTGATTTCCATTACGCGCCCAGGTCGGATTCCTTGATGATGAGTCGCACGCCAGGCTTGATGATGTCGTCCTCTAGCTTGTTGAGGCGCCTGATTTCCTCGACGGGGAGGTTGAATTTCTTGGCGATGGTCCAGAGGGAGTCGCCGCCCTGCACCTGATAGTAAGTGTGTTGCTGCGGCTCTGTCCGGCTCTGTTTGGCGTTGCGGCGGGCGTCGTCGAGGTAGATGGCCAGTTTCTGGCCCGCCCGAATGTCGTTGACGCTCTTGAGGTCGTTCCAGTCGGCGATCTGTTGGGGGGTGACGTTATAGCGGTCGGCGATCTGGGACAGATTCTCGCCTTTCTTGATCCGGTGGAGCACCAGGTTGTCGGTGTTGAGGGCGGCGACCTTCTGTTGGCCGGCGGGTTCATGTTCGCTGGCCAGGCTGTAGGCCATGGTCTGGCAGGGAATCTGGAGGCGCTGGCCGTTTTTGACGCTGTTGCCGTGCAGATTGTTGGCCTTGCGCAGGATGGTTTTGGTGAGGTTGTAGCGTCTGGCGATCTTGGCCAGGGTTTCGCGGCCGCTGACGACGTGGGTCCGGAATTCGGTGGTGGGGGTGGCGCGGACGCGGGAGAAGTTTTGCGCGACCAGATCACTCTTGCCCACCGGCACCCGGATGATGTAGCCCTTCTGGTTGGCTGGGGTGGTGCCGCGCAGGAGTTGGCGGTTGAGGTCGCGCAGCTGTTCAATGGGGATGTTGCCAGCCACCGCCACCGCCTTCAGGGCGGTCCGGGGCGGGGTTTTGATCTCGTCATAGGCAAGCGGCGGCTCCGGGATGACTTCGTCGAAGCCGTATTTGTCGGGGTTTCGGGCGATCATGATGGCGGCGATCAGCTTGGGCACATAGCGTTTGGTTTCGATGTTGAGGGTGCTGCCCTGGGCGAGCTTCCAGAAGTTGTCGGAGCCCTTGTTGCTGATAGCCTGTCTGACCCGGCCCTCGCCGGCGTTGTAGGCGGCCACCGCCAGATACCAGGAGCCGAATTCGTTATACAGCGCCTCCAGGTATTTGATGGCGGCGTCGGTAGACTTGAAAGGGTCGCGCCGTTCATCGATATCCTCATCGACCTTCAGGCCGAGATTGTGGGCGGTGCCGGCCATGAATTGCCATGGGCCGGCGGCGCCGGACGACGAGCAGGCGGTGAGATTGTAGCCGCTTTCGATCATCGGCAGGTAGGCCAGGTCCTGGGGGAGCCCGGCGTCGGACAGCTTTTCCCGGATCATCGGGAGATAGCGGCCGGCCTGGGCCAGCCAGCGGGCAAAGGTGTGGTGCTGGCTGTTCTGGAAGAAGTCCAGGTAGTACTCAACCTGCAGGTTGACGGTGATCGGGAAATCGTTGAGTATTTCCTTTTCGTCGGCGGCATGGCCTTCCTGCCAGTCGTTGTCGAGATTGGCCAGTTCCTTGACCTCTTCGGTGACGGTCTGCTCCGCATCGGTGATGGTTGTTTCTTCCTCGGGCTCGGCGGCAACCTCCTCCTCCACGGCTTCATCGGCGGCGGGTTCGGCCGGCTCCGGGACGATGAGTTCGATCTGTTTCGGCTTGGGGGGGGGCATTTGGCCGGCGGCGAGATTCTGGGTATGCTGGGGGACGCAGGCGAGACAAAGGGCCAGCAGGCCGATGACCAGTGGAATATGGGGCAAGCTGGTTTTGTCTGTGGACATGTGGATTCCCCTGTATTATATCTTCTTGCGACGGATGTGCCGTTTTTCCGTCTTTTTTGCGGTCATGCGCAGTTTGCTGGTTTTTACATGACTCCGCCTTCATGTGCAATGAAAAATGATCGGTCCGGTGCTGTGCCTGCTCTCCCGGGCAGGTGGTTGGGGTCGGCCGGCCGAAAATGGATATCATGCTGAAACGTTGTCTCTTTTACTCCGCCGCACTCACCTCTCTTGCCGTGGCCGCCGTCGCCGGCATCGTTGTCTGGCTGGTGGTGTACAGCCCCGGCCAGGCGATCCGCCAGGGCAGCATCAAGGACATCCTGGCGGTGGAGAGCCCGGTTTACTACAGCGACGGCCAGTCCAGGATCGGGGTTTTTTTTGAGAAGACCCACCGCCAGTATGTTGCTTACGAACAGTTGCCCAAACGTTTCGTTGATGCCATTCTCGCCGCGGAAGACCATGACTTCTTCAATCACTTCGGCATCGATATCCCCGGCATGTTCCGGGCCATGGCCGCCAATCTCCGCGCCGGGCGGATCGTCCAGGGCGGCAGCACCATCACCCAGCAGGCCGCCAAGAATCTGTTCAAGCGTAAAAGCCGTTCGGTGCAGGCCAAGCTCAAGGAGCTTATCTATGCCCTGCGGCTTGAATACCACTATCCCAAGAAGAAAATCCTCGAGTTTTACGTCAACCAGTTCTATGTGAGCGGAAACGGCCGCGGTTTGGGCGTCGCCTCGCGCTATTATTTCGACAAGCCGGTGGCGGCGCTTGATCTGGTCGAATGCGCCTTTATCGCCGGCAGCGTCAAGAGCCCCAACACCTACAACCCGTTCATCAAGCGCGACGACGCGGCCATGGCCAAGGCCCGGTTGCTCGCCAAGCGGCGGACCGGCTATGTGCTGGCGCAGATGTACGCCTTGAAGATGATCGACGCCGCGCAGTATCAGGCGGCCATCCGCCGGGAGATCCCCTTCCGGCAGGGGAAGATGTCCTATTCGCTCAACACCGTCATGGATCTGGTCAAGGATGCGCTGGACACCCCGGAGGTGGAGGAGGCCCTTTGGGAGCACGGCATCGATAACATCGCCACCTCCGGGATTCGGATCGTGACCACGGTGGAACGCGACCTGCAGGAGCAGGGGCTGCGCGACATGCAGCAGGAGCTCTCCCGGTTGGACGTGCGGATGCGGGGCTTTGACCGGAACGTGGTGCAGCACGAATACAAGTTGTTGCCCGGCAACCGTGGCGCCTCGGTTATCGAGAAAGGGGCGCTGCTGTTCGGGAAGGTGGTCGGCATCGAAGCCGCCGCGCCGGTGGTAACCGTCTCCTTCGGCGTCGGCTCCGAACTTGTCGGCCGTATCGACCGGGAAGGGCTGATGCCGCTGGCCGAGTCGCTGGCGCGTTATGAACAGCAGCGCTGGAGTCAGGCCGGCGACAAGGAGCTGCGCCACATGCTGGCCCAGTTGGCGGTGGGCGATCGGGTTTTTGTCCAGGTGCGGGAGATCGATCCGATTGCCAATGTCTGTCTGCTGGAGTTGGCCAAGTATCCCAAGCTGCAGGGCGCGATGTTGATCATGAAGGAGGGGTCCATCCGCGCCATGGCGGGCGGTTTCGAAAACCACTATTACAATCGGGCGGTGAGCGCCAAGCGGTCGATGGGCTCGGTGATCAAGCCCCTGGTCTATTGCGCCGCCCTGCAACTCGGCTGGAACAGCGCCGATGCGCTGGACAACCGGCGCGCCGTGTTTTCCTATCAAAGGCAGGCGTACTTTCCGCGCCCGGATCATCAAAGTCCCTATGAGCGGGTTTCCATGAGCTGGGCCGGCGTCCATTCGGAGAATGTCGCCACCGTCTGGCTGCTCTACCATCTCTGTGACCGGCTGTCGCCCGCCCAGTTCAAGGAGTTGACGGAACATCTCGGGCTGGCCATGTCGGAGGGGGAAACATCTCAGGAGTACAAGCGCCGCATCCGCGATGGACTGGGGGTGGTGATCGATCAGAATGTTCTCCGGCGGGCCGCCTATGCCAGGGCGGTGCGGCGGCTGGGCCCGGATCTGCTCTTTGCCGGACGCACCGCCGAGTATGAGGCATTGCAAGACCTGCCGTACGGGCAGGATTTCAACGATTTCATGACCAGGGTCGCGCGGGAGGCCGTGGGCGCCGCTAATCGCAAGGAGTTGGACGAGTTCGCCTTGCGGCGGGAGATATTGAAGCGGAACGCGCTTCGCTATTTCGCCCTGCGGGATAATCTCGCCGCCGTGCGGAGAGTGATGGAGACCGGGGAAGCGGAGGCCGCGCCGGCCGGCGACAGGGCGCGGCTGCGGGAAGGGGCGTTGTATCACAACCGGGCCGAAGACCGGTACCGGTATGGCGGGGCGCCGGCATCCGGCGAATGGCAGCCGGTTGGCGACGGCTCGTTGCGTGACCGGCTGGCCGGCATGGACGAGGCCGGCCGACAGCAATTCTGGCGGCAGGTCTCCATCGAGGGGCGGCTGAGCGTCGCCACCCTGGATCAGTTGCGGGCGCTCATCGAGAAAGAGTACGCCGCCCTTGCCGCCTTGCCCGCCTATGAACCGGAGGTGCTCCATCAGGTTCACGATTTCCGGGTGTTGGCGGGCTTGCGCTACATGATCGCCCTGAGCCGGGAGCTCGGGATCGAGAGCAAGCTGGATCCGGTCTTGTCGTTCCCCCTGGGCTCCAACGTGATCAGTCTTCTCGAGGCGAGCCGGGTCTACGAGGCGATGGCCGGTGGCGACACCTTTCGCAACGAGGTCGGTGAACTCGGCGACGCCATCGCCATCATCGATCGGGTGGAGAACAGCGACGGCGAGGTCATTTTCGCGCCGCAGCGGTTGCGGCGGCGGGCGGTTGCGCCTCCCGTTGCGGTGGCGGTTGCGGATATCATGCGGAACGTGGTCCGCTTCGGCACCGGCAATTATGCGGCGACCAACCTCTTGTTGCACAGTCGTGATCCGATCAAGGAGGAGCAGCTCTCCGAGTTGCATCTGGTCTGGCCGGTGATCGGCAAAACCGGCACCGCCAACCGCTATACCAACGCCGCCTTCGCGGGGGTCGTCCCCGCCGGCGGGGGGGCGAAAAACTGCGCCTCCCTGCAGGGCGGCTATGTGGTGACCGCCTATGTCGGCTTTGACGACAATGCGCCCATGCAGCGAACCACCACCCATATAACGGGCTCCACCGGGGCCTTGCCGCTCTGGACCGAGTTGGCGAAAAGCATTGTTCTGGAGCGGGATTACGCCGGCAACATGGATGTGGTCGATTTCTATTTTGCCTCCAAGCCGGTGGTTCCCCTGCGTTATGAGAGCGTCGGCCAGATCGAGGTGCCGGTCGATGCGGAGAGGGGCGGGGTTGTCGCCGCCGGGAACGCCGGCGTGCCGGCGACGGTGGTTACCTTCGGGACCCTGACGGCGGACGGGTTGACGCCGACAAGATTTTTTCTGCCGTTTTGGCGGTCCGGGGAGGGCGGTTTATGAGTTGGATGCGTTTCAATGCCGGTGGTTTCTTGCTCGCGGCATTTGCCTTGACCGGGGCGGGGTGCTTGGCGAAGCCGGTGCAGGTACGCCCGCCAGTTTTACCGCCGCCGGTGGTTGCCGCGTCGCCTGTCGAGCCGGTTGCCGAACCGGTCGCGCCGCCGCCGGCTGTTTCGCCCTCGCCGCCGTCGCTTCCCGCAACCGCAGGCGATGGCAAGAGGCTCGGCATCGATCAGGCCGCCCGCCGGTCGGCCGTTTACGAGGGGGAACTCTATCGGTGGCGCACGGTTACCGATCAGATGATGGCGGAGGATGTGAGCGGCAGCAAGCCGTTGCCGGAGGGATGGTATGACTGCCTGCAGCGGCTCGAAGCGCTTTATGACGATTATGGCCGGTTGCAGCGGCGGCTTGTCGCCGGCGGGGATATGGAGGCCGTTTGTCGCGAATCCTGGGAGGTGGTTGGCGCGGATTTCGCCTATCAGGAAAGCGGCTGCCCGGCCCTGCTGCGTGAGCGGATCGAGAAGCCTGCGCCCGTAAAGCCATCCGCGGGCGATGCCGAAAATCGCGGCAGCAAGGTGCTTGCGGCGGTCAGCAGGGGGGACTATCAGGAGGCGCTTGCCGCTTATGACGCGATCGCGCAAGGTGGTGCGGCGGTGGACGTCAAGGTTCGGCAGGCGTATGCCATGGCCCTGTTGCGGACCAACCGGGTCGAGGCAGCTCTCTCTGAACTGGTTAAGATTGTTGCCGAATATCGCGATTTTGACACCTGGCGACTGCGGCGGCTGGTGGCTGACCTGCAACTGGCCGCGGGAAAGCGCGGGGAGGCGGTCAAGGGCTATGAGGCGCTGCTGGCCGCTTTTGACGCCCGGCAAAAGGAGAAGGAGTGGGCGCGGGAACAGCTTGCGCTTCTGGCGGGCGCCGACCGGCGCGGCGAGGAGATGAGCGGCTATGCGGAGGCATTGCGCGCCTATCTGACCTTTGACGGCAGGCGGGTGCCCGGCGAATTGAAGATGTGGGTGGCGCGGCTTGAATACTCCTATCCGGGGGGAAGTTTTGCCGTCAAGGCGCGGCAGTTGCTCAACCGGGTCGAGGACGAGGCCAGGGCCTGGGTCGGTGACAGGTTGCTCGAGGTTGACGGCCTGGTTGATGCGCGTCGCTATGCGCATGCCATGGACAAGCTCGAAGAGCTGGCCGGGCAGGATCTGCCGGCGGAGATGGCTGAGGTGGTCCGCAAGTCCATGGATGATGTGGTGGTCCTGTCGACGCAGGGGCAGGCGGAACAGCGGGGCCGTACCGAGCAGATGTTGCAGGAGCGCTGGCGTGAGGCGGAGCATCTGCTTGATTCGGAACGGTTTGATGAGGCGATCGCGGTTTTTTCGTCACTGTACGGGACCGCGGCGGATGTGCAGGCCAGGGAGAAGATCGGCGCGGCCGCGGCTCTTGCCGCCGCCAAAATGCGCCAGGCCGGGGCAACCCTCTTCTTCAAGGCGGGGCGGACGGCGGACACCGGCCAGAAGAAGGAGTTGCTCTTGCAGTCGCGCGAGATATTGCAGGCCATTCTCGAGAAGTATCCCTATGTGGAATTGGTGGAAAAGGTTGCCGGGAATCTGCAAAATGTCGATGCGCAGCTGCGACTCGTGACGGGCCAGTCGGCCGGCGGCGATGAATCCGTCACGACGGGCGGGACCCCAGGGGAGGGCGGCGGCCGGTTGTCGTGGTAGCTGCATGCGGCGAAAAGGAATACCTCCTCTTTCTTTTTCTTGCTGGCGTCATGACTATGATATAGTCTTTGAATTCTGTACGTTGTATGCTGATTTGGCCGCCATCGGGCGGCGCATTGAAATGAGGTACATCCTTATCTTGCCCAAGGAGTAAGCGCATGGCTGAGGTTGCTAGGGGGCTGTCTGAGTATCTGGACGATATGGCTCTGAATATCTTGATGGTTGAGCCGGGGGATCTCTCCGTGGTCGGCGCGCTGCTCGAGTTGACGGAGCAGTTGGTGGCCGAGGCCGGCAAGCAGGAGGGGCAGGGGATGATCCTGGCGATGGCGAAGAGCTTTAACGCCGCCCTGCAGAAGATCATCATGGGCGAGCTGCCGGATTCGGCGGAGAATTTTGACCGGCTGGGACAGTGTGTCGTCCAGATGCAGGAGGTCGCGCGCAAGGGTGGGGAGGCCGATGAGGCGGCGAATCGGCTCTTCCGCGAGAACATGACCGCGGTCGGCTTTGAGGTCGAGGTGCAGACGGCGGCCGCCGAGGCGCCGGAGCCTGTATCCGTTCCATCCCCGGCCGCCCCACCTCCGCCCGTTGCCGCCGTCTCCGCCCCTGCCAAGGCCGAGAAGGGAGCGGCCGTTGATCTTGATTTCCTGCAGGACAAGGACCTGCTGGCCGGATTTGTCGCCGAGTCGTTTGAGCATCTCGAATCCATCGAGGTGAATATCCTCGATCTCGAGCAGGACCCCGGCAACAGCGACATCATCAATAATATCTTCCGCACGTTCCACACCATCAAGGGCGTCTCCGGCTTCCTGAATCTCAAGAAGATCAACGAGTTGGCGCATATCACCGAAAACCTTCTCGATGATGTCCGCAACGGCAAGCGGGAGATGGATTCGGACGTGATCGACGTGGTTTTGAGCGTCGGCGATTATCTGCGGGAAATGGTGCAGAACGTTAAGGATGTGTTGGAGAAGGGGCCGGATGCCTACCGCGATTATGGCATCAGCCAGTTTGTCGAGCGGGTGAAGGCGGTGCAGAGCGGTCAGGTCGAGGTGGCGGCCCCTGCCGTGCAGCCTGACGATGAGGACGAAGAGGGCCTTGCCGAGTCGGTGGCGGATGTTTCGCAAGCCCTGTCGTCACGGGGCGCATCGCCGGCGCCGGCCCAGGCCGCCGCTTCTGCGCCCGCCGCCGCGCGAGCCGCCGGGCCGGCCCGCAGCCGGATCGGCGAATCCATCAAGGTGGATATCGACAAGCTCGACGGCCTGGTCAACGCGGTCGGCGAACTGGTGATCATGCAGAGCCTGGTGCGGCAGAATCCGCTGGTGGCGCGGCTGGCCGATCCCAAGCTGAACCGCGATTTTTCCCAGCTGGGCCGGATCACCACCGAGCTGCAGCGGACGGCGATGGCCATGCGGATGGTGCCGATCCGGCAGACCTTCCAGAAGATGACTCGTCTGGTCAGGGATCTTTCCAAGAAAACAGGGAAAACCGTGGATCTGATCATGGTCGGCGAGGAAACCGAGGTCGACCGGAACATGGTCGATTCCATCTATGATCCGCTGGTGCACATGATCCGCAACTCCGTCGATCATGGCGTGCAGTCGCCGGACGCGCGGGAAAAGGTCGGCAAGCCGCGGACCGGCTCCGTTTACCTCCGAGCCTATCAGAAGGGCGGCAACATCGTCATTGAGATCGAGGATGACGGCGAGGGTCTCAATACCCCCAAGATCAGAAAGAAGGCGCTGGAGCGCGGGTTGATCAGCGAGGGCGACAACCTTAGCGACCATGAGATACAGAACCTTGTTTTCCTGCCGGGGTTTTCAACCGCCGACAAGATCACCGATGTTTCCGGGCGCGGCGTCGGCATGGATGTGGTCAAGAAGGCCGTCGAGAAGTTGCGCGGCAAGGTCGATGTGAGCAGCGAGGCGGGCAAGGGGTCGATCTTTACCATCCGTTTGCCGTTGACCCTGGCCATCATCGATGGCATCATAGTGAGAATCGGCATGGAGCGGTATATCATCCCGACCATTGCCATCCAGGAGTCCATCCGGCCGAAGCGGGAAGAGTACAACACCGTCTACGGCAAGGGCGAGGCGTTGATGATCCGCGATCGGCTGGTGCCGATAATCCGCCTCTACGAGATCTTCGGCGTTGAGCCGACCCATACCGACCCCTGCGAGGGATTGGTGGTGGTGGTGGAAAACGAAGGGGTGCAGCGGGCGTTGATGGTCGATGAACTGCTTGGCAAGCAGGAGGTGGTCATCAAGAGCCTCGGCGGCTATCTCAAGGATACCAAGGGCGTGGCCGGCGGCACTATTCTGGGCGATGGCCGGGTCGGCTTGATCTTGGATCTCGCCAGTCTGCTGGCGATAGAGCGCGGCAGCGCCGAGGCCGCTTCCAACGAGGAAGGTGACATGTTTTAGCCGGCGCGGTCGGGGCTGGAGCGGATTTCGAAACGAGTTGAGGAGACATGACTATGCAAGCAGCAGCGGAAGAGGTACGCAGCGACAGTGTCGGGGGGCTGCATGAGTTGGAAGGCAAATACCTGACCTTTGCGCTCGGCAAGGAGGAGTACGGCATCGGCATCTTGAAGGTTCGGGAGATTATCGGCCTGATGGAGATTACCGCCGTGCCGCATACGCCGTCGTACATCAAGGGGGTTATCAACCTGCGGGGGCGGGTGATCCCGGTGCTTGACCTGCGCTTGAAGTTCGGGATGGCCACCGAGGAGTATACCGAGCGGACCTGTATCATCGTCGTCGAGGTGCAGGGCGAATCCTCGGCCATTCAGGTTGGCATGCTGGTGGACTCCGTCTCCGAGGTGCTGAATGTCTCCGGGCAGGAGATCGAGCCGCCGCCCGCGTTCGGCGGCAGCACGGAAACCGCTTTCATCCTCGGCATGGCCAAGATCAAGGGCGATGTGAAGATTCTTCTGGATGCGGATCGGATTATCGGCACCGGCGAGTTGGCCGGATTTGATACCATGTAAGGGTTGCCGGTCTTTCGTGGATTACGACCGGGGTGAAGCGCCGGGTCGGTGTCGTCTGCCGGCGCCGGGCTGCTTATCGGAAAGGCTTGGATGTTGTCGGGAGTATGGGAAGTAATGGTTTTCGATAGCGCCAAACTGACTGACGCGCAGTTTTCTAAATTCAGCGCCCTTATCTTCGCCAAATGCGGCATCCATCTCAAGTCGGAAAAGAAAGAGCTGCTCAATGCCAGGCTTGGCAAGCGGCTGCGGGCCACCGGCATCGATTCCTTCAAGGATTATTACGAGTATGTGACCCGTGACCAGTCCGGGACCGAGCTTGTTCACCTGATCGACAGCGTTTCCACGAATTTTACCAGTTTTTTCCGGGAAAACGCCCACTTCGACTACATGACGAACGTCGTGCTGCCCGCCTACCACGCCGAAAACCGGGGCCGGGGGCAGGGGCTCAGCATTTGGTCGGCGGCCTGTTCGTCGGGCGAAGAGCCATACACACTGGCCATGGTCATGGAGGATTTCATCGCTCAAAATCCCGGCATGCAGTATCGGATCAAGGCCACCGACATCTCGACCAAGGTGCTGGCCCTGGCGCAACGCGGCGTTTATCCGGAGGATCGGGTCGCCAAGGTGCCGCCGGCCTTCTTGAAACGGTTCTTCCAGAAGGGCGTGGGCAAGAGTGACGGCTTTGTTCGGATCAAGGAACAGCTGCGCCGCAAGGTGGTCTTCGAGCGTTTCAATCTGATGGACGAAATGCCGTGTCAAGAATCGTTGGACATCATCTTCTGCCGGAACGTGATGATCTATTTCAATTCCGCCACCCAGCAAGCCCTGGTGGACAAGTTCTATCGATGCCTCGCGCCAGGCGGGCACCTGTTCATCGGCCATTCTGAAAGTCTGACCAGCATCAACCACAGGTTCGCCCAGGTTGCCTCCACGGCTTACCGGAAATGACGCTGGCGTCTGAGATGGTTTTGCTGACGGGGATTGATATTTTGTTAAGGGATTTGGTTGCATGAAGATAGTTGTCGGCATATCGGATATGAAGGTGAGCAACAATCCCGAGGATACGCTGATCACTTATTCACTGGGTTCCTGTATCGGCCTGGTCGTCTGGGATCCCGTGGCCAAGGTGGGCGGCATGCTGCATTACATGTTGCCGGACGCCAGCCTCGACAAGGGGCGCGCCGAGGCCAGACCGTTCATGTTCGCCAGCTCCGGCATCCCGTTGCTGTTCAAGGAGGCGTACAAATACGGCGCCATCAAGAGTCGGATGCTGGTCAAGGCGGTGGGTGGGTCGCAGGTGATGGATGCCGCCGAGGTCTTCAATATCGGTAAGCGTAATTATATGATTCTGCGGCAGATGTTGTGGAAGAACAAGGTGATGATCGCCAAGGAGGATATCGGCGGCACCGTCAACCGGACCATCAGTTTGCACGTCGGCACCGGCAAGACCATCCTCAAGGTATCCGGTCGGGGGGAATTCGAATTATGAGTCGTGTGGAAGAAATCCTCAGTCTGGTCCGCGATGTTCCCCCCTTCCCCAAGGTTGCGCAACGGGTGCTGGAGCTGGTGGAAAACCCGGTCGTAACCGCCCGCCAGCTGGCCGAGGTCATCCAGTATGATCAGGCAATTACCGCCAATGTCCTGAAGATCTGCAACGCCTCTTACTTTGGTCTGCCGCGCAAGGTTTCCTCCCTTGACGAGGCGTTGGTGCTGATCGGTCATGAGGCCTTGAAGGACATCATGATCGCCAGCAGCAGCGCCCAGTTTTACCAGGGCAATGTGGGCGCCGGCTATCTGCTGGAGCAGGGCGAACTCTGGCGGCATTCGGTGGCGACGGCGATCATGGCCAAACTGCTGGTGCGGCATGTCAAGGACGTGGACCCCGGCATCGCCTTCACCGCCGGGTTGTTGCATGATATCGGCAAGCGTTTTCTGAGCGCGTTTGTCGCCGGGGATTTCAAAAACATCATGGGCCGGGTGGTGCGGGAGAATGTTCCTTTTGAGCAGGCCGAGAAGGAGGCGCTGGGCGCGACCCACGCGGAAATCGGCGCGCTGGTTCTGAAAAGATGGGAATTCCCTCCCGAGATGATCATGGCCGTCAAGCAGCACCATAATCCCGATGCCTTGCAGCAGGATTCCTTGACCGCCCTGGTGGCGCTCAGTAACGCGCTGGTCGTTTCCATGGGGATCGGCGCCGGCGCGGATGGGCTGGCGACCAGTTTGCACGGCGACGGCATCAAGCGGTTCGGCATCACCCAGGATGATCTGGATTTGCACATGGCCGATCTGGTCGGCGAGATGGATCGGGCGCAGGAGTTGTTGCATTTGAATTGAGGGTGGCATTCCGGACCGGCAAGCGGAAGGGATGCGCACCGAATCAGTTGTGGGCGGCGTGGACGGACGGTCCAGCCGGCAAGAGTCTTACAAGAGGAGTGGCGGGCATGTTTAATATCCTTGTGGTTGATGATTCCGAAACCATGCGGGCGGCGATCAGGA